>CAZZGS010000241.1:0-6837 GCA_964653845.1 uncultured Bryobacter sp. | reverse complement strand
CCCCAGGTGGCATGACCGCACTCAATACAAGTTCCACCCCGGCCCCTCGCAGCGTGCTCATGTTTGTCGGCACCGAAGAATTCTTCCAGCAGGGTGCTGGCGAGATGATGACCGCCAAGGCCCGTATCCTCAACCAGCGTCTGATCGAGATGTCCAGGACTCTCGGCGCTCGCATTCCCGTTTATGTCATCTTCACCAAGGCAGACCAGATGCCTCACTTCGCCAACTATGTCTCCTACATGAGCAACGACGAAGTGGCTGAAGTTCTTGGCGCTACTGTGCCTATCGTCGACATGGCTTCGACAGGCGTCTATGCCGAACAGGCTGGCAAGCGCTTTGGCGACTTGATGGAAGAACTTTTCCGCAGCCTCGCCGAACGCCGAGTTCCTTTACAAGAGCGCGATGCCAATCAGCAGGGTCGCCCTCCGGTCTACGAATTTCCCCGTGAGTTCCGCAAGCTGCGACAGGCTGTTACCACCTTCCTGGTCGACATCTGCCGCCCCAGTCAGATCGCCGTCTCGCCCTTCGTGCGCGGCTTTTACTTCTCGGGCGTCCGTCCTGTCCTGGTCTCCGATGCAGCCGGCACTCAGCGCCGCATGCCGCAATGGCTCTTCATCACTCGCTTCTTCAGCGATATCCTCCTCAACGACAAAGCTGCTCTCGGTGCATCCAGTGTCAGCACCAGAACCGACGGTACCCGGCGCCTTCTGCTTGGCGTCGCTGGAGCTCTCGGTCTGATCGCTACCGGACTCTTCACCTGGAGTTACTTCAACAACCGCGCACTCGAATCCGAACTCGCCGAAGCTTCCAAAGCCCTTCGCGGCGTGCAGGTTGCTCAGGGCGAAGTCCCCACCCTCGAAAGCTTGAACAAGCTCGACCGCTTGCGCGGAGTTCTCGAGCGGCTGCGTGGCTACCAAAAAGAAGGCGCTCCTCTGATGATGCGCTGGGGGCTCTACACGGGCGACACGCTCTTGCCCACCTCACGCAAACTCTACTTCGAGAGCTTCCGAAATATCATGTTCGGTGAGTCTCAGACTGCCGTTCTCGACTACATGAAGCGCTTGCCTCAGGCCCCAACCCCACAGGACGATTACATGACCAGCTACAACGCCCTCAAGGCTTATCTGATCACCACGTCCAATCCTGACAAAAGCACAAAAACCTTCCTTACCCCTGTCTTGATGAAGTATTGGCAGGGCATTAAACAGGTGGAGCCACAACGCTACGGCCTGATCGGAAAGCAATTCGATTTCTATGCCGAAGAGCTAAAGGAATCAAATCCCTTCTCGCGTGAGAACGATGCCGTCACTGTCGATCGTACCCGTCTTTTCCTCAAGCAGTTTTCTGGCGACGAACGGCTCTACAACGCGATCCTCGCAGAGGCCAACCGCGCCAACCCAACCATCAACTACAACAAGCTCTATCCCGACGGCTACAAGGCCGTCAAGGTAGACAAAGAAGTGCAGGGCTCCTTCTCGAAGGAAGGCTTCGCCTGGATGCAAGCCGCCTTCAAGAACCTCCCCAAGTACTTCGGTGGCGAAGCCTGGGTCCTCGGCGAAGAAGTGAAAATGAGCGTCAACTTGAGTGAACTCGAACAGCGCCTCCGCACACGCTACTACAAAGACTACTCGGATCAGTGGAAGGCATATCTCAAGAGCGTCACAGTCCTGCGCTACGCCACCCTCAGAGATGCTTCAGAAAAGTTGAAGCTCCATTCCAGCAACCAGAGTCCTCTGCTGGCCGCAGTCTTCCTGGCCTCAAAACATACCGATGTCGCCGAAAAGACGATCTCCGAACAATTTCAGCCTACCCAGTTGCTGGTCGCACCGGCAAGTGCCGGTCAGTTGATCGGTGGCGAGAATCAGCCTTATATGGGCGGGCTCCTCCAGCTACAGGGTTCGATTGAAATGATCGCCGGTATGCCCGCCAGCCAGGCCGCACAAGACCCTGCCGCCGCTCAGAGCCTAAATCAAGCCACCACGACAAAGCTCACCGCCCGCAATGTAGCCCAGAAATTCCGTCCCGATCCTCTAGACAAGGTCGACGCTCAGGTCCTGAAGATCATGGAAGATCCCATTACCTACGTCGAAGGCTTCCTCCGCGGCTTGGGGCCGGCAGAAATGAACGGCGCTGGTGCCGGCTTCTGCAAACAGTTCAGCGATCTGATCTCGAAGTATCCCTTCAATCCGAATGCCAAGAATCAAGCTACGATCACGGAATTTAATGCCATCTTCGCGCCTCAGACTGGAGCTCTCTGGACCTTCTATGATTCCAAGCTCAAGCCAATGCTGGTCAATCAGGGCGGCGAATATCGCGCCGTGCCAACACAATCGATGGCGCTCACTCCTACCTTCGTTGCGGCCTTCAATCGCTTCGCATCCGTCACTGCATCAGCTTATGGCATGAATCCAAGCCCCAACTTTAAATACTCGGTAAAACTGAATCCAGAAATGAAGCGTGAAGTAAAGTTGTCGATCGATGGCCAGAGCGCAGAATTCAAAAACGCTTCTTCACCCGCCAAGGCCTTCCTCTGGAATGGACAGGGCGTGGGTGTCCGCACCACCATCGTCGGGGGTGGCACGGTCAGTTTCGACGGCCCCCTCGGTGTGTTTCAATGGTTCAACGACGCTGAACGCTGGAATCAGAACTCGGCTACATCACACACTGTCCTGTGGTATCAGCGCTCTGGGACGAAGGTCATGACGGATGATCAAGGCAAGCCATTATCGATGACGCTCGATCTCGACATGGCCATTCCGCTCTTCCGGAAAGGATACTTGGCCGGTTTGCAATGTACTAGCAACGTGGCCCGCTCTGGCAATTGATGCAACAACAGCAGCTAGGCAAGTACAAGTTCGAACAATTTCTTGGCGGAGGCATGTCCCACGTCTACAAGGCGCGTGACACTCTGATCAATCGTATTGTCGTGGTCAAGATTCTGACTGACAGCGGCATGCTCGACGAAGATACCAAAAAGCGCTTCTTGCGTGAAGCCCAAACCGCCGGCGCAATTTCCCACGAAAACATCATTCGTGTTTACGACTTCGGAGAACACGAGGGCCGCCCCTACATGGTGATGGAGTACCTGCAAGGCAACGACCTTCGTGCCTCCATCCAGAAATCGCAATTGCCCGGTACCCTTGAAAAACTCCGGGTACTGGTCCAGCTTGCCCGAGGCATGAAGCACATCCACGGCCTTGGGATCATTCACCGGGATCTCAAGCCCGACAATGTCTTCATGAGCGATACCGGCGAAGTAAAGCTCATGGATTTCGGCATCGCCAAGACCAAAGACCTCTCGATCACGCGCACCGGCTACACCCTCGGCACGCCTTATTACATGGCTCCTGAGCAGGTGATGTCCAAAGACGTCGGAGACCGTGCAGATATCTATGCCTTTGGCATTCTCATGTTTGAGCTCTTCACCGGTGTTAAGCCGTTCAGGGCCGAGAACGTCCACGAAGTCTTCTTCAAGATCCTCAACGAACCCCTCGAGGCCGCTCCGTTGGTAGAGGCGAACGTCCCTACCGGTGTGATCGAACTGATCAAACGTTGCACAGAGAAAGATCAAACCAAGCGTCCTGAAAATTTCGGCAGCATCATTCAAGAACTGGAAGCCGTTCTCAAAACGATGGAAACAGGTGATATGGAGACGATCACCCAACTCACCCGGCCGCGCGCTGAAATTCCAAAGATCGCCTGGATCGGTGGCGCTGCCGCTTTGGGACTGATCATTCTGCTGCTGGTCTTCAATCTCATTCCTCGCGCCGGCAACAAGGGGGAAGAAAAGAAGGCCGGACAGGCGGCTGCGGTAGTGGAACTGCCCTCTCTGCTGAAAACAGCAACGGGAGACATGCTCCTGGTCAATGAGGGCGATTTTCTCTTCGGCGAAAACAACGAAAAGCGCGCCCAGAAGGCCTTCTATATCGACAAGCACGAAGTCACCAACGAATTCTACAAGAAGTTTGCGATGGAGCGAGGCTGGCCCTTGCCTGTGAAGTTTCCAGACGACGACGCATCCAAAAAACTCCCGGTTGTAAACGTTTCTTTCGATGACGCCCGCGAGTTCGCTACCTGGGCTGGCAAGCGCGTCCCTTACGCCGTCGAGTGGGAAAAAGCCGCTCGCGGCAGCATGGGCCGAACCTACCCCTGGGGCTACGAACATTTACCAGAGCTCGCCGTGGTGGCTGACAACCCTAAATTGCCCAACCCCAAAGGTCCTCAAGCCGTAGGAAGTTGGACCAACTCCGATAGCATTTACAAGGCCATGGATTTGGCTGGCAACGTCTTCGAATGGGTCGATGAACGAACCAGGCCCACCCCCCCTTCAATCAAGAATTTCGCCGCCCTCATGAAGCCGCCGCCAACGGAAAACGACCTTTGGGTCCAGATCCGTGGCGGCAGCTTCTCAAGGACGCTCGAACAGAAAGTCAGCGTCCAGTTTGCCAGCATTCCCGCTGCCTACAAGTCAAACGACATCGGCATCCGCTGCGTCGTCGATGCTGGGATAAAGCCCAAATAGACCTACGGCAAGATCTTCTTCACTTCTTCTATCCAAGCCCCGACAAAGGGGCGGCCGTCGTTCAAAAGATTCTCGCGAGTCATGATATCCAGCTTGACGTCTGGACTCACTCCCACGTTTTCGATAAAGCGCGTCGGCCCGTAGGGCGAAGGCACTGCGTTTTCACGAATGATAAGCGACCGCGTAATGCGCAGATTAGCTTCTGTGATTCCGGTGTTGTAATAGTCATTCACATTCCCGCCAAGCCCCCCGGTCCGGATGCCTACAATCTTGCCTCGTGCCGCGTCTTGAAACAGCGCTGAAAACGTGTCCCCTGCCGATACGCTGAACTCATTGGTCAACAGCATTACAGGTCTGGTGTAAACGACATCCTGGGGCAGCGTCGTCACCGAAGATGCACAGATCGGAAATACTCCAGTTTCCTCTCCCTTGTCATAAGCCGACGAAACCAGGCGATTGTATTCTTCAAGAAGTTCTCTTTCCCAGGTCGCAACCATCGGCCCTTGTGCGTTTCTTGCCCGTGTGGCAAATGACAGCTTCCAGGCCAACGTTGGCTTGATCCAAAATCCAACTCCCCAAAACGGCTTCGGCATGAGATAACGAAGCAGTTCCTGCGCATAGCAGGCATTTCCGCCAGGGTTGTGCATGACATCGATGACAAGTGCCGAGGTCAGGTTCTGGAGTGCGGCTATCTCATTGCGAAATTGCGTAAGCGCCGTTGCGGTGTTGCTTGGCCCGAAAGTCGGAATACGCAGCCAGCCCACAGTTTTTCCATCTACCGGAAAGGTTCCCGAAAGGAAGAAGTCGTTCGTCCCGGCCCCTAGCCGCAGACGCAGTCCCGCAGGCGGGCCATAGAGCGGCGTCAATTGTCCCAGGCTGGCCAGCGCCACATCTACCGGATGCGCTTCCCCCATCTGCGTGCTACGTGCTTCGCGCTCCTCGGTGCTCAGTGTCTCGGCTTCCACGTTGCGCTCGCCCGTATACACGCCCCACTGCGCTGCCAGTCCCGCATAGCGTTCACTCGGATTTCTCAGTGAAGAACTCTCACTTGTAGCCAAACGAGGCCCACTGACCGGGGGCAGATTCTGAATCGGCGTCCCAATCTTGGACCATGGAATGTCATAAATGTTTTCAGCTCCATCCTGCTTCCGGATCACCACCTTCGCCGTTTCCCCAATCTGCGCTGCCCACGGAATGCTCTGCTGCGGCCGAAAAGTGATAAAGTCTGCCGCCCTTCTGCGCGTCGCACTTTCGTTGGCCCCAATCCCGTAGCGCGACAAGCGCTGGATCCACTGCTCGGACGTCAATCCATCCACCGACACCAGTTCATCCCCAATTTTGATCGGAAAGTCGCGCAGTGGAAACCCATTTGCAATCAGCTCAACAAGCGTCTTGCCGTCGTAAATATCGACATCAAAGCGCAGGTAGGCCTGAAAGTTCGTCGGCATCGTGTAGCGGATATGGCCATCCTGAAGGCTTGCAAGGTACTCGATCGCAACATCGTAGTATTCAAGGTCGTTCTTGCTGTTCTTCACCTTGGCCACCCACGGTCGAAGATCGCTCAAATCGAAACCAAACTGCACAATCTTCCAGTTGGCCGGCGTGTAGTGCCTCACGTAAAACTGGCTGAGCGACGTAAAGTCGGCAACCTTTTGATCGGTTGTCATCTGGCCGCTAGCCAAAACCGAGGCTCCAAGCAGCAGCAAAATTCTCTTCAATTTCATGATCCTTCTCCGATACGAAACATCTGGGACTGTGTTTGGAGGCTAGCACTTAACTGCCAAAAAGCAAGCTGTTTCAGCACTGTCCGATTTTGGGAACACTTTTCACAAATTTCCGTTATCATCATTGAAGCCCTGGAGGCTCAATGAGTATCCTCGACAACCTAAAAAGTTTTGCAACCAAGCAATTTATTGACGTAATCGACTACGTCGAACCTGAAGACGGCATCCTTAGCTATCGCTACCCGATGCAGGACATGGAAATCCAGAACGGTGCGAAGTTAACCGTTCGGGAAAGCCAAATGGCCGCCTTCGTTAATGAGGGGCAGGTCGCCGACGTGTTCGGCCCGGGGCTCCATACCCTGAGCACACAAACACTCCCGATCCTGACTAACCTCAAGAACTGGGACAAGATGTTCCAGTCGCCCTTCAAGAGCGACGTCTACTTCTTCTCGGCTCGAACCCAGATCAACCAGCGTTGGGGCACCACCCAGCCAGTCACAATCCGTGACAAGGATTTTGGCATGGTGCGCCTGCGTTGCTTTGGAATTTACTCCTGGCACGTATCCGATCCGCGCACCTTCCACGCCAAGA
>CAZZGS010000240.1:0-6861 GCA_964653845.1 uncultured Bryobacter sp. | reverse complement strand
CTCACAAAACGGTGATCGCCATTGCTCCATCCAAAAATGTTGTTGTTGTGGAATGTCTTGCCTCCACTGCTTTCGACAAAGGCGATGCTGGGCAAAAGACGCCAGTCGAGGTGGTGACGGTCGGCGGCGGCAACAAAATCTCGAGCCAGCGGCTTGACCGGGCACTGCTTTTCTTCGAAGTACTTTTCGAGGCGGACCAACCTGGGGTCCTGTTTTCCGGCTGCCTCATCTCCGGTCGGGGCGGGAGAAGTGGCCACGAATGGGCCTGCCATAATTCCAACAATAGCGAGCAGTCTGCTCGACGGTCCAAAATTCATGATTCGAAAATCACTCCTTGCGATGGTACTCCGGTCCTAGGGGACCGATGTTGGCTTCGATCGGGGGAGACGACGTGGCTCCACTCTAACGTGCCTTTGTGTGGGTATCAAGGGCCAAATGCGAACTACTTGCTTTTGGCGCAGGAATGCGAGCGGGTCTCGCTCATGACTGTATTATAGCTATTTATGATGCCAAGTGTGGAGACCCTCCCGTTCCTGCCGCCTTTCGACTGGAAGGGCCTTTTACGCTTCTTTGGCCCCCGGGCCATCCCTGGGGTCGAGGCAATTGAGGGAGATGTGTTACGACGGAGTTTCAGATCGGGAGCTGGTTGGGGCTGTCTCGAAATCAGACCGGTCGCCGGCGAACCCTATCTGGAGTTGGAAGTTTGGGGCGACGGAATCGGCGCGATCCGCGATTTGGCGGCCCGCGTTCTCGATCTCGACGCTCGCCCAGCTGAGGTCAAAGCCAGGCTGGGCGGGGATCCGACGGTGGGTCCACTTTTGGAACGATGGCCTGGAGTCAGGTTGCCCGGGGCCTGGGATGGCTTTGAAATGGGGGTGCGAGCCATCCTCGGTCAACAGGTATCGGTAAAGGCAGCGCATACTTTAGCGGGTCGGATTGTGGCTCAATTCGGTCACCCATACTCTAGTCCTTTCCCTAGTGTGACTATGCTTTTTCCCTTAGCGGAAGAGCTGGCGCAGGTAGCAATCGAGGACTTAGCCGCTGTCGGGATCACCCGCAAACGGGCTGAGACGCTGCATCATTTTGCGGAGTGGTCGAGTCTGCAGGCTGAGAATCGAGGGCCTCTGATCGAATTGCCGGGGATCGGCCCGTGGACGGAAAGCTACTTTCGGATGCGAGGCAGCTCAGATCGAAATGCCTTCCCGGCCGGCGACCTTGGAATTCAGAAGGCCCTCGGGATCGAGGGATTGGGGCCGATCAAAGCGGCTCGAGAGGCCGAAAAATTGAGTGCCCAATGGGCACCGCTCCGGGCCTATGCGGTATTTCTATTGTGGAGATCGTTGTCGCAGGGGGAGAAATCTTGATCTATTTGCGCTGTATGGATTCGCCGGCGGGCCGGATCAGCTTAACCTCAAACGGTGAAGCATTGACGGGTTTGGCCTTTGAACAGGAGCGGCATCCACTTGATCGGTCGGGAGCGGTTGAAGAACCGGACGCGATTCTGATCGACGCCGAAAGGCAATTGCAGGAATACTTCGGCAAGTGGCGGCGGAGTTTCGATTTATCGTTGCAACCAGCCGGAACTGTGTTTCAGAGAGAAGTCTGGACACTGTTGGCCCAAATTCCCTTTGGGGAAACCATCTCCTATCGGGAGCTGGCCAAGCGTTTGGGCAAAGAAAAGGCGGTGAGAGCGGTGGGGATGGCAAACGGCCGGAATCCGATTTCAATCGTGATCCCGTGTCATCGGGTGATAGGCGCAAATGGAGATTTGACGGGCTATGGCGGAGGTTTGTGGAGGAAAGAACTCTTGTTGCGCCATGAAGGGTCGATACCAAGCCTTTTGTTTTGAGATGAAAAAAAGACCAGACGTTTGGGGGATCGCGTCCGGTCATGTGAAAGGAGTAAGAGATTTACTGACTGATGGATTTGGAGTCGTTTTGGGAAACGACGGCAACACTGGCGGCAAGACCCGCAACGCTGGCGACGGTAATACCGGCAATCATTGCGGTGGAGATACCGGTTGCGGCGGCAGCAGTGCCAACTGCAGTAGCAGTTCCGACAGCCGCAGCAGTGCCTGTTGCAGCAGTTCCGCTAGCCGCAGCGGCGGCACCTCCTGTAGCAGCAGCGCCTGCCGCAATAGCTGCCGTGCTTCCAGCCACTGCACAGGTGGTGGCGGCAACAGGGCCTGGCGTGGTGAGTTTTTTGACCACCAGCGTTCTACGGTCATCACCGGCAGAGTTTACGAGTTGGCCAATGGCTTGCACACGGGCGTCCAGGAAAGCCCCAGGATTACCACCTTGAAGCTCGGTCTTCTGGCAGGTAACTTCGTCCGTGAGAAAGTAGTGTCCTTTCTCATTGGCAACCTTGCCAGTAATTCGAGTATCCTCTTCACGGCCACCACTCGCGGCAAAAGAGAAAGCCAAGGTCTGGCCAGGACGCACCATGGCAATCAGCAGGCCGCTGGATTTGCGCACCTCTGTTGAAACGGAGGCCGCCGTTACGATCAGTTCTCGCATGTTAGGCCGCTGAACCATGCCACCACTGACTTTGATCTTCAACTCGCCGGCCGAAATGCTGAGCCGGTTAGCGCCGGCCGGGATCGAATCGATACGAGCAGAACCGTAGTCGAGTTGAATCCCCTCAGCCCCAACGCTCAGGCTGGTGGAAACACCGAGCCGCATTCTTGTGCCATCGGCAAGATAAAGTTGACCCGTGCTGCGCATTGTCTCCACGCGAGCCCCGGGTAATACATTGCCAGAACCGAGATGATCGATTCCATTGATGCGGAGGACTCCCGGCGACCAGGCAACTGCCGGAGTGGCGCTAGAGGACAGGACGCTTGGCAATTTGGGACCAGACAGAAGCGACCCACAAGCCAGGACAATTAAAAAAGATGATCTCAGGATTGATGTTTGCAAGTTGAGTGACCTAGATGTCTTATCGGAATCAGAAGCTCAACATGAGAGAAAGAAATTCAAACAATGCCATACTCCTTTTGTTCGCCTCCGCCGATAATCGATTGTGATGAGGCTCATGCGCCTCCCGGTCTTCCTCTGTTGGCTCCTCTGTGCGGTAGGGGTTACAGCCTCTTCCAGCGCTGCCTGGGTGCTTTGGCTCGGTACGCATTCTCCAACAAAAGAACAACTACTCAAGATCCTCCCATTGGCAGAGGCCCTTGGCCTGCCTACGTCTGCCTACTGGATCCAGGTGGCAGATCTCGACCCGGATCAAGAAGAAGCGTGCCTCCGCGCCGCAATCAGAAGCAACCCGCGTGAGTTCAAGGCTCTTCTGCGACTTGCACTACTCGTCGAATTCAGGGGAGATCGCCCACAGGCCCGACGACTGATCGATCAGGCAACGGGCTACCACCGTTCCTACAAGAGTTATACGGCAGCCCTCACACAAGCCGCCCGGTGGCGGGACACAAACAGGATCGAGCGATTCGCTCGCCTGGCGCTTGAATATTGTCCGAAGGATGCCGACGGGATCTATTCGCAGTTGACCGGCTTGGGGCTGGCAGACGAAGTCCTGGCCGGAGCAGACGAAAAATGGCGGGCCGACTATCTGCGTTTCCTTATCGGCCAGTCGCGGCTCAAGGAAGCAATGGCATTTCAGTGGAAGCTGGGAAAGTCTCCGCAGCTTGACCGCTACCGGCTGGAACTCTGTGACCGCCTTTTCTGGAATGGGCAGAAGCAGGAGGCGGCAGAACTCTTTGCCGTTCTGCATCCCGGCTTTGCGGTCGAAGGCTTCTTCAATTCGCAATTGAGATCGAGGCCAAGTTCCCTCGGCTTCGACTGGAGAGTGAGCAAACACGAAAAGACAAAATTGAATTGGCGTCCGGGCGAACTCGAAGTGAAGGTGAGTGGGCACTCTCAGGCTCTTGAGTTACTGAGCATTCTGGTCCAAGCCCGCAAAAGACCCGTAGAGAGGGTGATTCCCTCCTGGAGCGGAGAAACCGACGGCCTGTATTGGCAGTTGGCCGAGGCAGGGCCGAAATGGAAGCGCGTGGCATTGATGGCGCCTCCCGGGGATCGCGACCGGCGTTTTCGCCTGATGGAAGTGCATTTCGAATGAAAACGATCGCTACCGCTCTCATCTTGATCGCCGCCCTGATCAGCGTTGCCGATCGCAGCCACGAAGTCTGGCTGGGAGTGCGGGCAATTTGTTTTGCAGGCTGCCTCGTCCTGGGTTCAGCGAATCCAAATCGACTGCTCTATGGCTTGGCCGCAGCTTTTTCCGCCATTTCACTAGCTGGCATAGCCGGGTTGGACCTAGCCATCGTTTGCCTTGCCTTTACGCTTCTCGATCTCAAATTGCGGCACTTGGCGGCGATCATTGCCGGGATTGGCCTGACGGGCGCACTGAGTTTTAGCTATTCCAGATGGGATCAGGCCTGGACGCCGCTCTTCTTCCCCTTCCACAACCGGAACCATTACGCTGTTTTTTGTGAACTGGGGCTACCCCTATTGGTATACGCCAGTCGACAAAAGCATAGCCGCTTCTTCCTCTACGCTGGGGCATTGATGCTCGTTGCAGCCTTGGCTGGAGGCTCCCGGGCGGGAGCGCTTCTGCTTCTGTTTGAAGTCACAATGCTTTGGCTGGCCGTCGCTGGAAAAGAGAAGGCCTGGATGGCGGTGCCAGCAATCGCGATTGCAGCCAGCATTTTTTTTCTGGTGAGCGGCGGCGAGCGGATACAGAATCCATTTGCCGGGGATCATCGGCTCGAGATTTGGCAGTCTGGGTTAGAAATGGTGGCTGCACATCCACTGACAGGCTGGGGCGTAGGCCAATTCACGACGGTATATCCGGCCTTCGCGCTCTTCGACAATGGGGAATTTGTCAACGCCGCACATTCCGACTGGATCGAGTGGGCCGTAGAACTAGGAATCCTTCCAGTGGCACTATTCCTTGGCTTCTTTTTCTCGTGGATGCGAAAAATGATCCAGTTCTATCCGTCTTGGGGTATTCTCATTGGTGCATTGCACGCGGCGGTAGATTATCCCTTCCACCTTCCAGGCCTTCTGGTATTTGCCGCGGCGATTGCGGGGAGTATTTCAGCCTATGGCACCAGCATCGAAGCCAAATCCACAGATCGTCAAAGACGAAATCGTCGAACACATACGCCGTGAGGGCCTCGCGATCTACCACGTAGAACCTGAAATGTGGCCGGAAGAACGATCGGTCTGGTGGGACACCAACCGCGTGCCCGACTACAAGAAATTCATCGCGGCCGCCAAAAGCGCAGGCGCAAAAATGATCCTGTACTACGACCAGGATCTGAGCGAAGAAACCATCGCCGACGCTGAAGACGCCCTCGAACTTGCCGTGCTTGAGCCCGAAGAATATCGTGAGTATGCTCGCCAGATCGGCGAGCTTCGCTCCTACATTGGCTTCACCAGCCGCCTGGGCGTGGGTTTTGCGAGCGAAGGAATGTTTTACTGGTTTGACCTTGAATCCCCTTGGTATGAGGAACTGGTCGATATGCTCGAAGACCTTCACCTGTCTGGATTCCCGCGTGAAGGAATCGGCGGCGCCGATGAGGACGAGGACGAAGATCCCCCTATCGGGAATTTCTACTCCAACAACTAGGCCAACCACCCATGTCATTTTTGAGTCCGCGATGGGCTTTTGCCGAGCCAAGTGCAGAAGTCGAAAGACTGGCAGCGGATTTCGTCAGCAACTTCGCAATCTCGCCCACAGTCGCACGAGTGCTCATCCGCAGGGGTCTACGCGATGCAGGCCAGATCGACGCATATCTCAATCCCGGCCTCAGTGCCTTGCACCCGTGTGAAAGCCTCCTGGGGCTCAAGGCGGGGGTAGCCAGAATCCAGACGGCCATTTCGAAAAAGGAGAAGATTCTCCTCTACGGCGACTACGACGTCGACGGCACCAGCGCCATCGTCATTCTGAAAACCGTCCTCGACTTGCTGGGCGCATCCGTCGCCGCCTTCGTGCCACATCGAATCCTCGATGGCTACGGCATGAAGGAAGACCGGATTCGCGAAGCGGCAACAGAAGGTGTCACTCTGATCATCAGCGTCGATACCGGAATCCGGGCTGGAGATGTCGTGACGCTCGCCTCATCCCTGGGGCTTGACACGATCGTCACAGACCACCACCTGCCTGAAGCAGAGATCCCACCGGCAGCGGCAGTTCTGAACCCTAACCAGCCAGGCTGCGAGTATCCAAACAAGCACCTCTGCGGTGCCGGTGTCGCCTTCAAGCTGGCGCAAGGGCTGCTTGAGCAATCCACTATGCCTGTAGCCAGGCAGCAGCGCCTAGTAGAATCCCTGCTCAAGATCGCAGCCCTGGCAACGGTCGCTGACATCGTCCCTCTCGAAGGCGAGAACCGCGCGATCGTAAAGCTTGGCCTGGCCGGCATGGCAGACGTCAAAAACCCCGGTCTGCGCGCATTGCTCGATGTCTCGGGCATCAAACCCGGCACGGCCCCCACGGCGCGGCAAGTCGGCTTCCAGATCGGCCCCCGAATCAATGCCGCAGGCCGCATGTCCAGTGCCTCGGAAGTACTCGATCTTTTCTTTACCCAGGACGAAGCCACCGCCAGGCGCATCGCCGCCACTCTGGACGAATTAAACCGCGAGCGGCAAGACACCGAGCAGGAAATGCGTGAGGCAATCTTCAAGTCAATCGAAGACGACCCGGCTTGGGAGCACCGCCTCGGCCTCGTTCTTTTTGGCGAAGAATGGCACCTCGGCGTCGCCGGGATCGTAGCCGGCCGCATCGCTGAAAAACACCGCAAGCCAACCTTTGTCCTCACCCAGCAGGACAAAGACGGCGAATTGGTGGCGAAAGGTTCAGGGCGTTCGATCCCCGGCTTTCATCTACTCGATGCACTAGAGT
>CAZZGS010000239.1:0-6868 GCA_964653845.1 uncultured Bryobacter sp. | reverse complement strand
ACCGTCATTCCCTTCAACTGGACCGACGACCTGCAAGTCGAATGGGCCGGCCATCCCAACTGGTTCTTCCGGCTGAGCAAGTTCTCGATCCCCTGGTTCAAGCACCCTACGGTACCCGAGAGCCACTTCTTCCACGAAGTGACAGACCTCCCCGGCAACCCCGAAAACTACGTCCTGAAGCCCCTCTATTCCTTCGCCGGCCTTGGCGTGATCGTGGGCCCCACAACCGAAGAGCTAGAAGCAATCCCGGTGCGCGAGCGCCGCAACTATATCCTGCAAGAGCGAGTGCGGTTTGCGCCGGTGATTGCAACCCCACACGGCCCAACGATGGCCGAAGTCCGCATCATGTACATATGGCTCCCCTCGATGCAAGCTCCGATTGCGGCCAACATGATCGTAAGAATGGGCCGCGGCAAGCAAATGGGCGTCGACCATAACAAGAACCTCGAATGGGTCGGTGCCTCCGCCGGCTTCTATCTCTAGACGGCAGGAAATTCCACACGGCATCTCCGGGCTAATTCTTTGGCCAGCCGAGTGAAATCCAGCTTCGAATCACGCACCCCACTCCCCAGCGATCCGATCGCTCCATCCGCTGGTGTCAAGTGAAATACAGGCTTGCCTAACTCCATTGCAATCGACATCAATGAGCGATAGTTCCGCACAATCCCCACGCAGTTTGGATCTGGCTCTATCGGCGACTCATTGCTCTGCCGCATCACCGCTTCGAGATACGCTTCTGCAATCTTTTGTCCCCAAGGCGCAGAAGCGGCAATGGATCTCGAATTCGGCATGATGACGTATCCGGCATTGTTCATCAACGCTCTGGGCACTTGCCGCAAGCCATCGCCCTGCCCGGACGGGATTACCCGATCCAGACAATCATTCCAGTGCCTGCGCCATTTATGCAGGGTCGGGCCAACAATGCGAAGGCTTTGCACCGAAAGCGAATTCGGCCGAAGAGGCACCACTACGTGGCTTGACGCAATCACAACCGCTCGATTGATTGCTCCCAGATTTGGAGCAAGGTCGAAAAGTACAACATCGGCATTCATATCCGAGGCAGCGGCGTCAAGCATGCGGCGAAGGCTTGCCACAAGCGAAATAGCCCCCGCAATTGGCTCCATTTCATCTTGCCAAACCGAGTTGAATTCCTCTTCGATACTTGAAACCAGCAGGCTGCCCGCAAGCAGTCGCATATTGCTTGAAATCTTCTCGACTTCGGGCATTGGATTGGTGTCTACATTGGAAATCAATGCGCGCCAGACGCCCGCAACGCTGCGCCGGTCTCCACCCTCATGCTGAATTTCATCCAAGCGGCCAGCATCGAGAAGCATCGACGTCAAATCGCTTTGCGGATCCAAATCCACCACAAGGACTCGAAGTCCCAGATCCGCGTAGATCCAGGCGAGATGATAGATCAGCGTGGTTTTTCCAACCCCGCCTTTGATATTGAAGAAAGCGATTGTCCTCAGGTGAGCGCCCATACCGTTACTCCAAAATAAGTATCGCCAAATTCAAACTTGGCAGCCTTGCTTCCGTTCTTCTCCAAAGCGCTTTGGGCTCGGTAAATGCCTCGACCAAATCGATTGATCACTCCAAGCGTGCGCATCGCTTCGGCGATAACCGGGTTCCTATAACTGGTCATCTTCGGGAAATTTTCCGGTCGAGCCGCCCCATAAAGTGGCCCTGGACTTTGAATCTCGATTCGGTCAATGAATTGGTGAACCCTTATCGGGGAAGCCATTTCATAGGAACGATGCAGTAGCGCATTCATGAAAAATTCGCGAACGGCAACTTCAGGATAGTCGGCGACTTGGTTCTCCTCCAGCGGACTGCTACGGACAGGACGAGTTGTCGAGATCAATCCCACAAACGACCTCAGATCGCGAACTACGGACAAAAGGTCTCCTTGGAACCGCTTTTCAGCAGCTACCTCCGCCCCCATATCGTTGCCATCGTATTTTACATATTGAACGTAAGCGTTTGGCAACCAGTAAAGAGGATCCTTCGCAAATAGAATCAGCCCCGCATAGGTGGGGCAATCGCGATTCAGATCAAAGAATCGCAAGGACGCAAGTTGATGTTGGATTGGCCGATGATTCTCTTCAATAGTTTCAGCATCGATAGCCATTGGCCGGTATGTATTGCTAAACAGATCCAGTGACAAATCGCTGAGCCGCGCATCCGCACAATTTCGAGCGTCGAAGCTGCGAGCCGAAGCCGTCCGGCGTTCAATGAGCAGCGATTCCTCGGCTTCGTTCGCTATTCCCTTCCGAGGGCCTCGCCTGATCCAGACACTCCCCTTGTAGCGAACCGGGGGCAAGTCCGATGGTTGGACTTCAACCACGACGATATCCCCTTCCCCCGAACTCATAGAAACGTGGCTCACCTGGATAGCCGGGGGAGGAAGTATATTCCCATTGCTAGACAAACCAGCGAGATCTCGCAGCAGTTCATCGCTTGCTCGAAGTCCGCTGGGTCTTCCTGTTTTGTCATCCGCTCCGATGAAGAGATAGCCGGGCAATTTCGACCCGGCCATATCGTTTGCAAAAGCACAAACCGCTTGGCTGAATTTGTCGGTGTCTTTGGTTGCTGCGGTTCGCTCAACACGAAACGATTCGAGATCGGATAGTAGCGCCAACACTTCTTCTTCAGTAATCATTAGCCTCCTATCATCCTCCCACTAGTTTTCAAAAACACGCTCAAACGGCACAATCTGCAAGTCGGTAACCCGCAGCGGCCACGCGCCCACAACCCGATCCACCGCCAGCACCTCTTTCGGCTGCTCCACCTCATAAGCAATTGGCGTAGCCACACTCTCCCTCATCTGCCGTCCCAGTTCCGCCATCCCCGGCCCCACCGCAACAAAGCAAAGCTTCTCAGTATCGAGATACTTCCTTGCCGCCCGGTTCACGTCCTCAATTGTCAAACCGGCCAACCCCTCAGCAATGTATCGCGTGTATTCCACGGTCCCATAAAACTCGCTATCGATTCGATACCCCTGCACCAGCGCCTCGGTCTTGATCAGCAACTTCACATACTTCGACAAGAAGTTCCGCGTCCGCTCAAAGTCGTCAACACTCATCCCCTTGCGCTTCAATTGATCGATCTCATAAAGCGCCATCCGGAAAGCAAACAGCGCCTTCTCCGGCGTCACCGGCCTTAGCCAAACCTCAAAAATCTGCTGCTGCCGCGCCACATTCGGCTCAGGCTCAAACTCATGCATCCCGTCCGGAAAATATTCAATATACGCGTAGTCGCCGTAATTCAATCCACGCACCTCGCGAATCGAATCAAAGAGCCTCCCCCCATTCCGGTGCTGCCCCAGCCAGCTTTGCGCCACAAGCAAAGCATGATAATCCGCGTGCCCACGCCGCACCTCAATTGGATACCCAAAACTCATCGCCACCCCACGAGCATCCTCCTTCTCCACCAGCGTCACTTCCAACCCTTCGAGCGTACGCGCAGCCGGCAACTCTAACAGCTCATTCCTCTTCAACACATTCGTAAAATACTCTTTCACATCAGAAAGCTCAATCGCCTCCAGACCCGCCACCGTACCGCAACACGGGTGCCCATAAGGATGTCCCGCGAAGATCTTCGCATAAAGCAACTCTTTCGCCAACTCCTCGTCATTGCTGCCCCGCAACCCCACCTTCAGATAATTCAGCAGGTCCGACTTCACCCGTACGAAATCCTCAACCAGAAACGCCGGCTCCTCCAGCATCTCCATCACGATGGCTTCATACTGCGTCACATGATCCCGGTGCACCGTCCCGTAGAAGACAGTCAGCTCCTGATCCACCTGCACCTCAAAGCCGGCTGCCATCCGGAAGAACTCATCGAGAATCTGCTTGTAGCTCCGTGTCCGCGAAGCACCCTCCGCCACAAGACTTGCCGTAAGACTCGCCAGCCCCTCCTTCCCCTTCGGGTCGTGAGAGCTCCCGCTCCGAAACGCAATCCGAACACTATGCAAAGACCCGCTCATACTTCACTCCTCAACAACGCCGTCACCCGGTTCTCTTCGACAAAATACGCCCGCGCCACCCGCTGCAAATCCTCAGCCGTCACACGAGCATATTGCTCATAGAGACGGTTGATCGTCTCCGGCGTCCGCTTCAGCGCAACATAGCGCGCCAGCAAACCGGCGATCCCGTCGGTATGATCCATCCGCATCGCAAACCCATACCGCAGATGGCTCTTCACCGTCTCCAGCCGCCCTGCATCCACAACCTCAGCCTTCATCAATTCCACTGTTTCGGCCACCCGCCGCCTCACATCCTCTACCCGCGCCGCATCCTTCACGCGAGCCGTCACCACATACAAATACGGGTCCACATGATCGGCATAGATTCCAAAGAAAACATCGCAGCATTGATCCACTAAAACCAACTCTTCATATAGCGCCGAGCTCGAAGAGAAGTAGAGATAAGACAAGATGTCGAGAGCGGCAGACTCAAGACTCACATCTGAATAAGCCGGAGTCCGGTAAGCCACTTGCAACACCGGCAGCGTCTCAGAAGGCCAATCCACAACAACATCCTTCGGCCCGCCAAGCGGCAGTGCCTCAGGGATCACATCTACAAAACCCCCTCGCGCCCAGCCACCCCAACTCGCCTCAACCAGCTTCCGGGTGGTAGCGACCTCCACGTCCCCGGCCACGATCATCGTCGTATTCTCAGGCCGGTAATAACGTCGGTGAAACTGTCGCGAGAACTCATACAACTCCGGCATCCGCTCGATATCCCGCAAAAAACCCATCGTCGTGTGCCGATAGGGATGCCCGGCAAACGAAGCCTCCCGCAACTTCTCATGCAGCAAATGAAAAGGCTCCGCGCTGTCCTTGTTGTACTCCGCCAGCACCGCCCTCGCCTCAGTCCGAAACACCTCTTCGCCATACTCGAGATTGGCAAAGCGGTCCGCTTCCATCTCAAGAATTTGAGGCAGATCCTCACGAGTAAACGTCGTGTGATAAACCGTCAGATCATCATCGGTATAAGCATTCTGAGCCGCCCCAGCCTGCTTCAGAACAGACTCATACCGCTCCGGCGGATACATAGCCGTCCCTCGAAACATCATGTGTTCAAACAGATGCGCAAACCCACTCTTGCCAGCCTCGGTCTCATTGCGAGACCCCACATGCACCACGATGTAAAGCGACACAATATGCGGAAACCCGGTCGGCACCGTAATCAGCCTCAACCCATTCGGGTAATCGTGCTGATCGTAGTCGAAAGGAAAAATCTTGGTCATGCGCTCCTTGATTTGTTACTGTTTTTAGAGTCTCACTCTTTGACATTCATGAGCGTACTCGTAAGAATCGGTCGCAAAAAAGCCATCCTCTGCGCAGGCAAATGGAGTTGTGCCGACCCGCGCCTCGAAGAGCAACTGCAAGCTTCGCTCGAAATCTGGGTCCAAAAGACCGGTGGCCCGCCAATAGGCAACCCCGACCCCGACAAATACGCCGCCGAAGCCATCCGCCTCGAGATGGATTTCGAGATCGTCATCAGCACCCCCCCAAAACGCAGTAAAGTCAACAACGCCTATCTCGCCAAACGCCAGATCCGGCTGCCATTTTTCTAGCTATCACTTATTCAACAGCGGCTGCAAATACTTGAACACATTATTGGCTACTGCAGCAGCCCCCTTCGCAGTCGGGTGGATCCCGTCATCCTGCATCATCCCCTTCTGGCCATAGACACCCTGCAACACAAATGGCATAAACGGATACTTCATGTTGACTGCCAGCCCCTTATACATGCTTTCGAAATCTTGTACATAGTCCGCGCCGTAGTTCCTTGGAAGAGTAATACCCAAGAGCACCACCTTGCTCCCCTTGGCTTCGAGACGACGGGAGATTTGCATCAGGTTGTCCCGGCTCTTAGCCAAATAGATTCCCCGCAAGCCATCATTTCCGCCCAGTTCCAGCAGAGTCACTTTCGGCTCTAACTTGAGCGCATCATTCAACCGGTCTACTCCCCCGGAAGTCGTCTCTCCGCTAATCCCGGCATTCACCACCTGATACTTGTACCCTTTCTCATCCAAAATCTTTTGCAGCACATCCGGATAGGTCTGCCCCGCCTCAATCCCAAAACCCGCCGTAATACTATCCCCAAAACAAAGCACCACCGGGCGAGTATCCTTAGGCGGCGCAGCCACAGTCGGCTTCGGGATATCCATCTTCGCTTCCGGCTCAGCACTTTTCTGAGCGCAACCGGTCAAAGCGAGCATCATCAATAAAGTTGTCGAGAAAATTGAAAGCGGTCTCACGACTGTCAGAATAAGTAATACCACCACCCAATGTCGAATCCTATTGCAGTCGAAGTCGATCAAGTCACCCGCGAAATTGATTCCGGCACCCATCTCGTGCAGATTCTAAAGGGGATCTCCTTCCAAATCCCTCATGGCGAATTTGTCGCAATTATGGGTGCATCCGGCAGCGGCAAGAGCACACTGCTCGGCCTCCTCGCCGGTCTCGACGCTCCAACCACCGGCCACATCTTCCTCGACGGCACCGATATCACCAACCTGAAAGAGGACGACATGGCCCGCGTCCGCGGCTCCAAAATCGGCTTCGTCTTTCAGAGCTACCAGCTCATCCCCACCCTCACCGCCGAAGAAAACGTCCTTCTCCCGCATGAACTCTCCGGCAAATCCGGCGACGGCGGTCCCCGCGCAAAGCAACTTCTCGGCCAGGTCGGCCTCCTCGACCGCGCCTCCCATTACCCCGTCCAGCTCTCCGGCGGCGAACAACAACGCGTCGCCCTCGCTCGCGCCTTCATGATCCAGCCTCCCATCCTCCTCGCCGACGAACCTACCGGCAACCTCGACACCGCCAACGGCCGCATCGTCCTCGACCTCCTCATCA
>CAZZGS010000238.1:0-6873 GCA_964653845.1 uncultured Bryobacter sp. | reverse complement strand
GTCTCAAGAAATGTCAGCGTTGTCGCAACGGGATCCTCTGAGATGCAGGCCTCGATCCGCGAAATTTCCAAAAGTGCCAATGAGGCCGCCCGCGTTGCAAATAATGCGGTTACCGTGGCCGATAACACCAATCAGACCATCACCAAGCTTGGTGATTCCAGCATTGAGATCGGCAAAGTGATCAAGCTGATTACGACGATCGCACAACAAACGAACCTTCTCGCCTTGAACGCCACTATCGAGGCGGCCCGCGCCGGCGAAGCTGGTAAGGGCTTCGCGGTAGTCGCCAATGAAGTCAAAGAATTGGCTAAGCAAACGGCCAAAGCCACCGAAGACATCGGCCGGCAGATCGAGGACATTCAAGCGAATGCCAAGGGTGCCGTGCTGGCAATTCGGGAGGTTTCAAGCGTGATCAATCAGATCAACGACATCTCCTATAACATCGCCTCAGCGGTAGAAGAACAGACTGCAACTACAAGCGAAATTGGCCGTAACGTTGGTGAGGCGGCAAAAGGGACAGGAGATATTGCCAAGAACATTACTGGCGTAGCCAGTGCTGCCCGGGAGACTACTCAAGGCGCCAATGAAACGCAGAAGGCTGCCTCCGCGCTGAGTTCCCTGGCCAGCGAATTGCAATCGCTGGTGTCAAAGTTTCAAGTATAAGTAACAAGCAGGCGACTCTACATTTTTTTAAGTATTCACCTCCTTGATGACTGAGAAACATCGCGTTCGATTTCAGAATGAAGTCGAGGAGGAACTGTAATTTCATCGTTCCGAAGAGCTTCGTTGGGGGGGATCCACATCGCGCTGCATCTTCTTCCTTCATCTCTACCGGGCAGTAAGAAGAGTGCCCGATGCATTCGTCGAGCCCATAGCCTGATTGCTTTCTCTCCCGTCCAAAATTGCTCGGCCATCGGCGGTTACTTCGCCTCCACTTTGGGAATCGACACAGAACACAGAGCAAAAAGTCTTGCGTTGATTGTCGGGGCGAAATGGCGTCGGCTGAATTCGAAAAGTAATTCGTTGCAAAGAGTTGCCTATACAGGGCGCAAGCGAAATCTAAATCGCGTCCGTTAATTCAGGCACCAAAGGCAGACCGGGGATTATTCCACAGCAACTGCTTCCACCAACGATGATCGATTTTTGGCAGGAATTCCAGGTAGATCGAATCGTAACCACGATAATTCCCACCCTTGTCTTCGCCGACATGCCACCAGCCGGTATCCTGACTTAAAAGTACTCGCCCAAGGAGTCCTTCATTGGCCATGAAATCGACGCATTCCTTGTGCCAGTCGAGCGTTTTGGGGCCAATGCCATCAAACTCCACCCATGCCCCGGCTCTCGCCACCGCAGCGTGCGCCCGATGGTCTTTTTCATTCTGAGCGTGCACCCAGACAAATTTGTTGAGAGGGAATTTCAACTTCTGTAAAATCTCAACTTGTTCCGGGGCTGCCTTGCTTCCTGTGTGCGATGCAATCGTCAAACCCGTTTCAAGCGATGCGATCGCTGCGGCTTCCACCAACTTTCGGTCCAGTTCCGGCAGTGGGCCGTCATTGACGCCAATCTTGATGAAGCGCGGTTTGGTACCTTCAATTCCATTGCGCCACTCCTCGATCCATCTTTTGGCTAGTTCGAGTGCCGTTTCCGTTCTTGCATAGGCGGGAAGGTGGCGGTACTGGTTCGCTGCGTACAGGCCGGTGTTGGTCCAAATTTCGATTCCGCAGGATTCGGCAAGTCTTGCCAGTAACTTCGGGTCGCGTCCCAGGTAGTTGGGCGTGCACTCAAGCAATCGCACGCATCCCAACTTTGCAATGGCTTGAAGCTTTGGTCTGGCTGTCGCGATCACTTCGTCCTGCACATAGCGCGAACGCGATACTAGCTCGGCACCGGCAAAATCGACCAGGATGTGTTCGTGTACGAGAATACTTTTCGGCGGTGAGCAAGCGGCAAGCGACAGTGCACCCCCAGCTAATAGCGCACGTCGTGAACAGTTTTCAGATGTAACCATCAGCTCTGATTTTAGCCAGGAAAAAGAGCAACCAATCAGTCTGGATCAACATCTACAAAAAAATGAGCAACGACAAGATCGCATTGATTACAGGTGCTAACAAGGGTATCGGCCTGGAGACTGCAAGGCAACTTTCTGGTCTCGGATATGCGGTTCTGATTGGAGCCAGGAAAGAAGCTGATGGTTTGGCTGCTGCTGTTTCGATTGGCCCGTCGGCGCACTACCTTGCCTTGGATATGTCCAAGCCGGATACGTTTCGCGCTGCCGCTGCCTGGATTGGCGAGAACTATGGCAAGCTCGATGTGCTTGTCAACAACGCAGGGATTGGCCCCGACAACGGTATGAAGCCGAGCGAAGCTCCGGTCGCGCTCATTCGCGAGACATTTGAAACCAACGTCTTCGCTCTGGTGGAGTTGACTCAAACCCTACTGCCGTTGATTCGCAAGAGCGAGGCTGGCCGGATTGTTAATGTCTCGAGTGTTCTTGGCAGCCTGCATCTGAATGCCGACCTCAACGCCCAGCTTGGGGACTGGCGCAGCTTTGGCTATAACGGATCAAAGGCCGCATTGAACATGTTCACTACGACCCTTGCTTTTGAACTCAAAGATACGCCCATTAAGGTGAATTCGGCTCACCCGGGTTGGGTAAAGACCGATCTTGGTGGCGAAGGCGCTTCTTTGGAAGTAGCTGATGGTGCCAGGACTTCAGTTCGGCTAGCTACATTGCCAGTCGATGGCCCTACCGGCGGCTTCTTCCACATGAACGACGCCCTATCCTGGTAAGTCTTAGGCGAGCGTCATGATACGAGGAATACCCGTACCTGTCAGCACCCCTGCCTGAGAAGGCGCGATACAAAGCTGAACGTCAAAACGCTCACCATCGACCACAAACTGGATCACATACCAGCTTTCCTTCCCGCTGCGCCGGGTAGCGAAATTGCGTCCAAACACTACGGCAGGAATCGACAATCCCATCTGACCGAGCTTGGTTTCAAGGCTGTTCTTCAGGTTGCCGATGATCATGTTGGTCATCTCGGCTACCGCATCGAGCACCTCGTCGGTCACGCTGGGGTATTCCTGCATGAACAGGGTGTTGGCAATTTTGCATGCCAGCGGTGAGCTGCAACTCACCACCGCCGTGCCCGTCCACTCTCCCACCAGACCAATGATGCCAATCACCCCCATGGTCAGCCCCTTGCCGGGGTCTTCGATAAAATGCTCTCCGAACTGGGCTTCCATGCCCAACATCGTTGAGAACACTTCATTTGTGGAATGAGTGACCCATTCGACGATTTCTTCCCGCGTTGGAGCCGCGGCGGCTGTAGTTGCAGACATAGAATTCCTCTCTCAACATCCCGTCCCCGTTAAACGAGGCCGGTCAGTTTCTCCTTGATTTGTTCCGTCGTAAACGGCTTGCGTACATATCCTGCGGCACCCAGGCTCACTGCTTCCATCACCTTGTTCTGGTTGCCTTCCGTCGTAATCATGATTACCGGGACGGCCTTATAGGCGTCCATGCTTTTGATTTTGCCGAGCATTTCGAGCCCGTCCATGTTCGGCATGTTGATATCGGACAGGATCAGACCTACGGTCTCTTTCTCAAGCATCGCCAATGCTTCTATCCCGTCACCTGCTTCATAAATGTTGCCTATCGGCATCTCGGTCTGCCTCAACACCCGTTGCAAAATCTTGCGGATCGCCGCCGAGTCGTCTACGATCAACACGTCCAATGCCATTAGTGTTTAATGTCCTCCATAGAAACCTCTTCGACGAGATAGCGTAGGCATTTAGGATTTATTCGCTACTGTGGCCCTAAAATATAGATGTGCCTGACTTTTCCACTCCAGACCCCTCGCTACTTCGCAGCCTTGCCTGCTTTTCGCTTGCCGGAAAGAAGGCCCTCGTTGCCGGTGCCAGCCGGGGAATTGGACTGGCGATCGCGCAAAGCTATGCCGCAGCCGGAGCCGATACCGTTCTCGCGGCCCGAAGCGTCGATCTGCTCGAGCGCGAAGCTGCCGCTCTCCGGGATCGGGGTTATCAGGCCTCAAGTCTCTTCCTCGACATGGAAGATACCGCCTCTCTTGAAGCCGCAGCTAACGCGCACGACTATGACATCCTCGTCAACGTCAGCGGCACCAACATCCGCCGTCGCTTTGAGGATTACACCGAGGCTGAATACAACAAGATCTTTCAGACCAACCTGCACGGGGTCGCCTACCTGACTCAAAAGGTTGGGGCCCGCATGATTGCCCGTGGCCAAGGTGGCCGTATCATTCACATCGCCAGTCTCTTCAGTACCAACGGTGTTCCCTATGTAGCCATCTACGGTATGACTAAGAGCGCCATCGCCGGGCTCACCCGCAATCTGGCCGCGGAATGGGGCCGTTACAACATCACTGTGAATTCCATCGCACCCGGCTTCATCATCACCGACCTTAACCGCAAGATGTGGGCACCTGAGGAGATGACGACATGGCTCCGCGCCACGCAAGCGATTCCGCGAACAGGCATTCCAGAGGACATCGGGCCGATTGCCGTCTTTCTGGCCTCGCCCGGTGCGGCCTTCATCACCGGACAGGTTCTTGCTGTCGATGGCGGCGCTAACTGTACGAAAATCTGGCCCTTTGAGCCGGCAGCCTAACCCATGACTTCACGCCGCATATTCCTCGCGACCTCGCTTACCGCTCTTGCCCAGGAGCCGTCTGAAAAACCGGTTGAATTCCTATGCCCGATGGATCCCGATGTCCGCCAGTTCAAGCCAGGACGCTGCCCGCGCTGTGGGATGAAGCTGGTTCCCGGTCTGCCCGATCCGATTGAATACCCAGTCCGTCTCACGACGACACCGCGCAACCCGAAGCCCGGCGATAAAGTGCGACTGCGATTTGCCATCCTCCACCCCAAGACAGGCAAACCGGTTCCTGATCTGGAACTGATTCACGAACGGGTCTTCCATCTTTTCCTGATTTCAGAAGACCTGCAGCAATTTGCCCACGAGCACCCGCAGCCTGCCGGCCCCGGTGTTTTTGAAATGGATTGGGTCTTCCCGACCGGAGGAATGTGGCGCTTGCTGACCGACTTCTACCCGGCCCATGCGACCCCCCAACTGATTGCCAAGACCCTCTTACTCCCCGGGGGTACTCTTTTGCCACCCAGCCTGCAGGACGACACAAGTCTTCCGAAGCGGGGGGCGAATATCGAAGTCTCGCTTCGCCTTGGCCCCACGCAGCCGATTGCCGGGGAGAAGACTCTGCTTTATTACCGCATCCAGCCGCGAAGCAACTTCGAGCCTTTTCTTGGGGCGATGGGTCACATGCTGGTCGCCAGCCCCGATCTGATCGACCTCATGCACACCCACCCGTTTCTGGTCGATGGTGGGCTGGCAGAGCCTCCGGCCGATGCCAAGCTGGTGCAGTTTAACGTGATCTTCCCGCGCCCCGGCGTTTACCGTGTCTGGGCGCAATTTCAAAGCGCTGGGCAGGTCAATACGATTCCCTTCAACGTCGCGGTGAGGAACCTCTGATCAGGTTTACAGCCACTCCTTCGGACGGATAGGCTAGTACTTGCGTGCCGGCTGGCAAGTGCAGCGGTTCGGCGAATTCATAGACTTTTGCTGCCTTGGAAGAGTAGCCTTCGATCCACACGATTGGGATCCGGGTGCCGTCAATTCCTTCTGCCACCAACTTGAAACTTAGCCCCTCGTGCATCGGCCCCATCTCAACTCCCAATAAATTCATCCCCTGTTTCAAGGTTAGGCCCTGCCCAACAGGCATCCGCAAGCCTGCCACTCTACCTGCGACCGGGCCGCCAAGCTTCGGCGCAACCGGCAGCAGATTGGCATCCCCTTCAGGCGCACCACCCTCCACCCAATCCGCCAACAGGTGAATCTCTTCTTCGCTCAAGCCGAGATCGTGCTTGAATTCTCCAAATCCCTTGACTGCGTTCCACGGAGGCATCCTGCGTCGTAGTACCTCTTCCTGAATCGCCTTGGCCCAGGGTCGGGCCTCTTCATATTTCAGGAGTGAGAATGCCTTGCCCTCGGTGTGATGACAACCCACACAGCGTTTGAAGACCACGCGTGAGACTTCTTTCGACCAGGTCAGCTTGGTCGTAATAACATCATGGCCGCAAGCAAGGTCAAGCGACCCTGCTGCGGCCATGAAAAACACCAGATTTCGAACTGACTTATTCAAGGCCACCGGCGCTGGAAGGCATCGGCGCCGCCTTTTTCCTGGGTCGCATCACGTCCATGATGTTAGTGTCCACCGGAACGCTGACGTTAAAGAAGCCGATCATCATTTCTTCCCAGCTCTGATCGCCCCATTTGACAGCTTTGGTTGCGTCCGGGTTGAACTTGTTGTTGGGCGAATTATCAAACCAGCCGGTAACCAGCACCTGCGAACCCTTCGGCAATTTAATCGGTTCCTTTAGGCGATAGGTCAACTGCCAGTTGAAATCGTAGTGAGGAACGCTCAGGAGTTCCTTTATCTCGCCGGTAGGCAGCTTCACCTGCATGGTAAATGCCTTACCGCGCACGTGCATGTGCGGCACCAGATCTTCGAGCACGGTGTCTTCGTGCAAAGTCGTCTTGGCATCAACCCGATGGTTATCCGCCCCAGCCGGGATCTCAAACTTACTGTTGACTGCCTGAAGGGTCAGTACGCGCTCAGTCGGCTTCTCCTTCGCAAAAATGATTCCCAATTTTGCCTTATCCAGGGTTTCTTTGCCGTTGGCCGTCCAGTGCAGTTGCAACACGATATCGCTGCCTGCCTTGATCAACTTCGCCTGCCCGGGCCGCAATTGATCCGGCACCGTGCCGGGGGCGTATCCGGTCAGAAATTCACCGTAGCCTTCGCCAGATCCCTTGGT
>CAZZGS010000237.1:2610-6882 GCA_964653845.1 uncultured Bryobacter sp. | reverse complement strand
GCGGGACACCACGGCTTGAGCGGGAGCGGATGATTCTCGATTTTGAGAAGCCGGAGGGGGCGAGCCTTTTTGTGTTGTCGCTCAAGGCTGGGGGGACGGGCTTGAATCTGGTGGCGGCGAATCATGTGTTTCACTTCGACCGGTGGTGGAATCCGGCTGTTGAGAATCAGGCCACAGACCGGGCGTTTCGCATTGGGCAAACAAAGACTGTGCAGGTGCACAAGTTCATTTGTATGGGGACGCTGGAGGAGCGGATCGACCAGATGGTGGAAGAGAAGCGGGAGCTGGCAGAGAAGGTGGTTGAGGCTGGTGAGGTTTGGCTAACAGAGTTATCGAACCAGCAATTGAAGGATCTGTTCTCGTTGTCGCGGGAGGCGTGGGAAGACTGATGTCGAAGCACGAGATGGTGACAGCGTTGGGGAGGAATTGGCTGGAGTGGCTGGCTGAGTATCCGGTGGGTGGAGAGCGACTGATGCAGAGCATCGAGTTTCTGCGCCGTGGAGCGGTAGGAGAGTTGCAGATCGATGAAGGGTCTGTGGAGGCGCAGGTGAAGGACCTGGGGCCAGCGCCGTGCCGGGTTGTGTTGCAGTTTACGGCGGTAGCGCGGGAGCAGTGGGATCTGGCGTGGAGTCTAGTGACTCCAGAGGCTTTGCGGGATTATCGTAAGGGTTCGCCGGGACCTGTGTTGCGGAGAGCGCTGGCAGTGGCAGAAGTGAATTTGCTGCCCGAGCGGTATCGGGAAGTGAAGACGGCTTGTTCTTGTGCAGACTGGATGCGGCCTTGCAAGCATGCGCTGGCAGTGTTGCGGGCACTGGGTGAAGAGATTGAGCGGGACCCGATGTTGCTGGTGCGGCTGCGGGGTGGTGGGCCACGTGAAGAAATGGAATTGGTTGAGCTCGAAGAGGGAGGCGAGCCGCTGGGGACGGACGCAAAGAGCTATTGGGGCGAACATCAGGACTGGTCTGAATTTGAGGCCGGGTTGCTTGGAGGAGGGGTGGCGGCCAGGTTGCTCAAGCGCCTGGGGCCAGTGGCAGTATATGGTGTGAGGATGGATCCGGATGCAATGTTCAAGCCCGTTTATGAGGGTGTTGCGGCGGAGGCGAAGGTGATGCTTGAAGGCATCAGAAAGAAGGTTCGTAAATGAAACAGATTTTGCTCTTTGGTTTGGTGGGGATGATGGCTCTCGGGCAGGAGAGCGTGGATCTACCGAAGTTGCAGACGGATCTTGCCCGGGCGCAGAAGACGTTGCTCGACTGGGCCAATTTGGGACGATATGCGGCGGACAATGCAAAGCTGGCGCCGGTGAATGGAAACGAGAAGCGAGTTGTGTTTATGGGTGATTCGATCACCGATGCCTGGGGTAGAAGGGGTGGCAAGTTTTGGCCAGACAGGCCTTATGTCAATCGCGGGATCAGCGGACAGACTACACCGCAGATGTTGATTCGGTTTCGGCCGGACGTGATTGCGCTGGGTGCGAAGGTGGTAGTGATTCTGGCAGGTACGAACGATATCGCGGGCAATACGGGGCCGATGACGCTCGAGCAGATTGAGGGCAATCTGGAATCGATGGCGGAGCTGGCCAAAGCCAACGGCATGAAGGTGGTGATGTCGAGCGTGATGCCGGTTTGCGATTATCACCGGCCACAGATTGCGCACCGGCCGCCAGAGAAGATCATTGCTTTGAATGAGTGGATGCAGGCTTATTGCAAGAAGCACAAGCTGGTTTATCTCGACTACTATTCGGCTATGCTCGATGAGGCCAAGCTGCTTAAGAAGGAGCTGACCAATGATGGCCTGCACCCGAACGATGCGGGTTATGCGGTGATGGAGCCGCTGGCCGAGAAGGCCATTGCCGAAGCGCTTAAGCGCTAGCGACGGTGGCGCAAAAGGCCGTGCAGGTATTCGCCGTAGCTTGAGTTTTTGTAGCGCCTGGATTGCTCTTCGAGTTGATCCGGGCTGAGCCAGCCCATGTGGAAGGCGACCTCTTCGGGACAACCGACTTTGAGGCCCTGGCGCTGTTCGATCGTTTCTACAAAATTACCGGCCTGAAGTAAGGACTCGTGAGTACCGGTATCGAGCCATGCCATGCCGCGGCCAAGGGCTTCGACGCGAAGCTTGCCAGCGACGAGGTATTGGTTGTTGATGTCTGTGATCTCTAGCTCGCCACGGGGAGAGGGCTGGATCGATTCGGCAACCTGGGTGATCGTGTTGTCGTAGAAGTAGAGGCCGACAACGGCGTAGTTGGACTTGGGCTCTTTTGGCTTCTCGACAATAGAGACGGCCTGGCCGTGATCATCCAGTTCGACGACTCCGTATCGCTCTGGATCACGCACCCAGTAGCCGAAGATAGTCGCTCCTTCTGGTTGGGCCGCAGCGCGCTGGAGTTGCACCGAGATGCCGTGACCATAGAAGAGGTTGTCGCCGAGGATGAGTGCGGCAGGGCCTCCGTCGATGAAGGATTTGCCGATGATGAAGGCTTGCGCTAGGCCCTCGGGACGGGGTTGTTCTGCGTATTCGAGCTTGATGCCGAAGCGGCTGCCGTCGCCAAGCAAGCGGCGATAGACGGGGAGGTCAATCGGTGTCGAGATCACCAGGATCTCGCGAATGCCCGCCAACATGAGTGTTGTGAGCGGGTAGTAAATCATGGGCTTGTCGTAGACGGGGAGCAACTGCTTGCTGACCGCTTCGGTGATTGGGTGAAGCCGCGTGCCGCTGCCGCCGGCGAGAATGATGCCTTTCAATAGATCCCCTGTTTAGTCGCCTAGGCGAAGATGCCGTCGTGGACGTTGCCTGCCGTATCGGTGAGACGGAAGTCTCTACCAGAATAGCGATGTGTGAGCTTCATGTGATCGAGGCCCATAAGAGCGAGGACAGTCGCGTGGAAGTCGTGAATATGCATACGGTTCTCCGATGCGTGATAACCGAAGTCGTCTGTTGCGCCATAGGTGAAGCCGGATTTAACGCCGCCTCCAGCCATGAAGAGTGAATAACCGTATGGGTTGTGATCGCGACCGTTACCACTTTCTGAAACCGGAGTGCGCCCGAATTCACCAGCCCAGATGACAAGAGTGTCTTTGAGGAGACCACGGGACTTGAGATCCTTGAGCAAGCCGGCGATGGGCTTGTCGACTTCAGCCGCGTTTTCGTTGTGCTTGGCGAAGAGGTCGGAGTGCTGATCCCATTTGTAGCTGTGGGTGCACTGGATGAAGCGGACGTCTTGTTCGGCGAGACGGCGGGCGAGGAGACATTGCCAGCCGAAGTCTGCGGTCTTGGGATCGTCGAGGCCGTAGAGCTTCTTGGTGGCTTCGGATTCTCCGGATACGTCGAAAACTTTGGCGGCTTCCGATTGCATGCGGAAGCCCATTTCAAAGGACTGGATGCGGGTTTCGAGTTCTTCGTCGAGCTTCCATAGATCCTGATGCTTGCGGTTGATCGCCTGGATCATGTCAAGCTCATAGCGCTGCTGCTCGCGATTGAGACCCTGGTTGACGAGGTATTCAATCGGCTCCTTCTGGATATCGTTGACTTGCATACCAGCGTTGCCGATGGCAGTGCCCTGGACGGAGCCGGGAAGGAAGCCGGATGCCCAGTTTTTTGAGCCACCATGAGAGAGAGCGGGCTTGATAGTTATGTAGCCGGGGAGATTACGATTCTGCGAGCCGAGGCCATAAAGGACCCAGGAGCCCATACAGGGGCGTGTGAAGGTGAAGGTGCCGGTGAAGGTCTGAAGCAAGGCTGCGCCGTGGTCTACGCCTTCGCCAACCATGGAACGTACGACGCAGAGATCGTCGGCGCACTCGCGGATGTTGGGCAGTAAATTGCTGATCGGAATTCCGCTCTGGCCACAGTTCTTGAAGGTCCATGGCGACTTCATCAGATTGCCGGTTCTGCCAGCGGCAAAGGTGAGGGGCTGCTTGATGGGGAGGGGCTTGCCGTCGTTTGCGTCGAGGTAAGGCTTGGGGTCGAAGGTGTCGATGGAGGAAGGGCCGCCGTGCATGAAGAGGAAGATGACGCGCTTGGCGCGGGCCGGGAACATGGGCGACTTGGGAATCAGCGGATCTGTAGAGGAATCGGCGAGCAGCGAGTGGAGGCCCAGGGAACCGAAGCCGCAGCCGGCGGCACGAAGCATGCCACGACGGGAGAGCTGAGAGTTTCTGGGAGCTTTAGTTAGAAACGAGTTGATGTCCATGGTTCGTGATTCCCCTTAGTAGACAAATATGAATTCGTTGGATGCCATGAGAGCGTGAGTGAGACTGGTCCAGGCTTTGCTCT
>CAZZGS010000237.1:0-2510 GCA_964653845.1 uncultured Bryobacter sp. | reverse complement strand
ATGAATTCGTTGGATGCCATGAGAGCGTGAGTGAGACTGGTCCAGGCTTTGCTCTCGTCAATCTGGTCCCACTTCTTGCGGAAGTTTTGCAGGTAGGTAAGGCTGCGGTCGACTTCGCTGCCATCTGCGTTGCGGCCGAGAACGCGCAAGTAGATCTCTTCGACCCGGCGCTTGTCCTGTTGTTCCTGCTTGAGAATCTTGTCGGTCAGCGACTTAGCTTCTCGTATGACCAGCGGGCTGTTCATCACGAAGAGGGCCTGGGTAGCGACCGTGGTGGAGGTGCGCTTGCCGTCGGGGGTTGCGGCATCGCCGAAGTCGAAGAGCGTATAGAGAGTGGGCAGATTGGAACGGCGCAGCGGCAAATAGATGCTACGCCGATTGGTCTTCTCGGGATTCATGCTGATGCGATTGGCGCTGGTTTCGCCGTCGGTTCCAACGCCAGGATCGAGGGTGCCGCCCATCGTCAGATCGAGGTCGCCACCGAGGGCGAGATAGGCATCACGGATTTCTTCGATGCTGAGGCGCTGGCGCGGATAGCGCGAGTTGAGGCGGTTTTCAGGGTCTTTTGCGTTGGTTGCTTCATCGAAGACAGCGCTCATCTGATATGTGCTGGAGAGCATGATCATACGGTTTATCTTCTTGATGGACCAGCCGCTGTCGATGAAGGTTTTGGCCAGATAATCGAGGAGTTCGGGGTTGTTGGGACGCTCGCCGAGACGGCCAAAATTATCGGGGGTGCGGACGATGCCGTCGCCAAAGTGGCCTTGCCAAATACGGTTGGCCATTACACGGGCGGGCAAAGGATTGCGGGGGTCGACGAGCCAGTCGGCAAATTCAAGGCGACCGCTTTTGGTCTTGACGGGCGGGCCGGGGGCGTAGAGGCTGAGGATTGCAGGAACGGTGCGCTCGACCGGGTCTCCGAGATTGTGATAGTCGCCTCGTACGAAGATCTTTTGATCCATCGTCTCGCCTTCGATAACAGCGCAAGCCATTGGGATTTCTTTGGTTGGCAGTGCGTTTTCGATCTCTGCCGATTTGGCCAGCAATACCTGTACTTCGCTTAACTTTTCAGGTGTGAGCGTGGCGAGTTGTTCGGCCTTAGTTCGGTAGAGAGGGCCACCATCCTGCCAGACGGAGACGAAGAAGGGATAGTTGTCCTTTGTGAGCTTAGGACGTGGGCCGACGACTTTACCGGCGCCCGGAAAGCTCTGTTGAGCTTGCTTCCACCAACTGAGATCCTGGTCGTACTGGTAGGCGCCGCGGCGGAATTCTTCCTGATATTCGGCGGCGATGTCTTTACGATTGGCGTCGGTGGCTGCGCGCCATTTGGCGAGTTCCGGACGGCTGGACGGCTTTAGATAATCGACCCAGCGGGTGAGATCTTTTTCGCTTAGCTTCGTGTCGGCGGCAACGACAGCCAAGGATTCGTTCTTCTGGTAAACGCGATGTGTGGCCAGCATTGCATCGGCGATCTGCTTTTCGCCCTCGTTGCGGGACTTGTGAGAATCCTTGTCGAAGTCGATGATCTTCACGACCTTCTTCTCGATTTCGTTATAGTCCGACCATTGCTTCTTGAAGGCTTCGAATTCGCCGGGAGGGGCCAGAGGGGTCTGGATGGCGTCGCCTGTTTCGCCCTTCTCGTAGCTCAGCGTAGAAGAGAAGATAGCGGCCATCTGGTAATAATCTTTGGTGGCGATAGGGTCGAATTTATGGTCGTGGCAACGGGCGCAATTTGCGGTCAAGCCGAGGAAAGCTTTTGCAGTGACTTCGATCTGGTCATCGACCACGTCGTAACGCTTGAGGGGCAGATCTTTTTGGGCGAGGGCCTTTTTGCCCAAGGCGAGGAAGCCCGTGGCCACGATGCCCCGGTAGCCGACGCCGGACTTGGGATCAGCAGCAAGGATGTCACCGGCGAGTTGCTCGCGGACAAATTGGTTATACGGCATGTCGTCATTGAAGGCCTGTACGACATAGTCGCGATAGCGCCATGCGTGCGGGTATCGATGATCTTCGTCGCTGCCTGTTGAATCGGCGTAGCGCATGACATCGAGCCAATGGCGTCCCCAACGTTCGCCGTAGCGGGGTGATGCGAGGAGGCGATCAACCACTTTCTCAAAAGCATTGGGGGACTGGTCGGCGAGGAAATCTTTCAGTTCCTGTTCGGTGGGAGGGAGGCCGGTGAGGTCAAAGGTGGCCCGGCGCAAGAGAGTGGGCTTGTCGGCTGGCGCAGCTGGTTTGAGGGAGTTCTTCTCGAGGCCGGCGAGGATAAATTGATCGAGCGGATTTTTGGCCCAATTCTTTTGAGTCGTGGCTGGAGGTGTCAGCTTGGCAACGGGCTTGAAGGCCCAGAAATTCTTGTCTGCGTCGGAGATCACTCCGCGCAAAGCGACAGGCCGAACACCGACGCCGCTGAGAGAATTACCCGCTACCGGTGTGGCTGCGGGAGTGGGTGCACCAGCGGCAATCCAGTCTCGAATTCCAGCGATCGCTTCTGGCGAGCGCTTACCTTG
>CAZZGS010000236.1:0-6913 GCA_964653845.1 uncultured Bryobacter sp. | reverse complement strand
TGGGAACAAATGGTCGCTACTGTCGGTGATTGTGAATGGATTCCACTATCTGATCGAGCGTCAGATCCTTCTGCCATTCATCGCGGTCGCGTGTGTAGTCGCTGGGACCGGATCGGTTCAGACGCAGAAATCGGGCAAGGCCGTCCGCGCCCAATTCGCGCTTAAGGACTTCCAAGGCGTGCCGCGTGAATTCCTGATCAGTCATAGTTCCTTCTCTGAGGCCTTCGCCAAGTACAACTCAACCCGATCCGTAGTCCACGTAGCAACACCGCAGCCGAAGACGTCGGTGTCTTCTGTCCAGATTGGGCAGTCCAGCGCGAGCGCCGCAATCGTCCTCATCGCGCCGGTCGCTGCGTTCACGATCCCGGCCACAAGGTCAAGCACTGCCATCGCCGACGCCACCGGTAGTCCGCGTATTTTCAGGATCTCCGATAGGTGTTCGCGACATTCCTCGAAAGCGGTGTCAGGTGCCAGGAACTCAACTTGCCCAGCGTACTTGCCTGTCAGCCCGAGCACCCGCGAGCCAAGCACTGCGCGAATCAGAATATTCGCGTCTAGGACCAGCATGTTTAGTTCTTTCGAATCCGCCGTTCGCTCCGGAGCTTCTTGAAGTCGGCCACAATTTCGTCTTCTGTGGTCCCTGCGGCCGCGCGAAGTGCTTCCAAGTCAGCTTGGCTTGGCTTGGGAATGGTAGGGACGTAAATGCCAATCGTCGCCCCGTGCCGCGTGATCGCGACGGGTGTTTTCGATTCCAGATAGTCTGCCAGGTTCTCTCGAAACTCGCGAATTCCAACTTTGGTGGTTTGCATTGAGTTCAACCTCAATTGCGTACACAATGATAAAGCATTGCTTGAGGACGGTGAGCCTTGCCGATAAGAACACCGAAGCCCGCCAAGGGCGGGCTTCTAAAGTGTAGAATTTGTGCTGGAGCCACCCGCCGGAATCGAACCGGCGACCTACTGATTACGAATCAGTCGCTCTACCAACTGAGCTAGGGTGGCCCAACTTTTATATTTTATCATTGCTCTCAGTGTGTCGGCATCTTCTCATCTCAATTCTGTCCGCCCTGGCTCTCTCCGCCCAAGCCCAAAAACTCGAAACACCCTCCACAATCCTCAACGACCAACTCCCCAAGTGGGTCCGCTTCAGCTTCGATCATCGCTTCCGATTTGAGAACTACCAGGCCCTCCGCTTCAAACAAGACAACGACGACCAGTGGCTGCTCAACCGCTTCCGCATCAACATGACCCTGCAGCCTGGCTCTTGGTTCTCCTTCACCTTCCAGGCCCAGGACGCCCGCGTATTCTTCAAACAAATTCCAGCCGGCGCAGCCACCTTCACCAATCGCACAGACCTACGCATGGCCTTTATCGATTTCGGCGACATGGCAAAAAGCCGCATCGCTCTGCGCTTCGGACGCCAGGAACTCGCCTATGGCGAAGACCGCCTCCTCGGTGCCGCCAACTGGGGCAACGTGGCCCGCACCTTCGATGCCGCTAAACTTGTCCTCCGCCAAGGCCCCAACCAACTGGATCTCTTCAGTGCCTCGGTCGTCAGAATACAGCCTCGCGGACTCTCGCACCACACCCCGGGCAACAACCTCCACGGCGCCTACTTCTTCTGGCGCAACCTCCTCCCCGGCGCATCCTTCGAACCGTATTTCTTCTGGCGGCTTAGCCGCGCAGCGAACGGCCGCACAGATCGCCGTGTCATCGGCCTCCGGTGGCTAGGGCCTCTTCCGGCCCGCCTGGATTACTCTACCGAATTTGTCCAGCAATTCGGCAATACCGGCCCCAACGACATTCGCGCCTTCGCCTCCCACCTGGTCTTGCGATACAGTTTCGCCCGCGCAAAAAAGTGGAAGCCCCACTGGTTGGCCGAATACAACTACGCCTCAGGAGACAAGAATCCCAACGACCGTCTCAGCACCACCTTCGACCAGATTTACCCCACCCCGCACAATAAGACCGGGCTTGCCGATCAGATCGGCTGGGTCAACATTCACAACGTCTCCACCACCTTCGACTTCACCCCCTGGCCTAAATTCGTCGTCCGCGCCGGCCTCCACGACTGGCACCTCGTACAAGCCAACGACGCTCTGTACCTTACCAACGGCAGCCTCGTCTATCGCGACCCCACCGGCCGCAGCGGAACCCACATTGGCCAGGAGGCCGACATCCTCGGCACCTACACCAATGGTCCACACATTGTCAGCTTCGGCTACGGCAAAATCTTCCCTGGCCCCTTTCTGAAAAACGTAAGCCCGGGCAGCCAACTCCACTACGTCTTCCTCAATGTGGGCTATCGCTTTTAAGCCACTTCTGCAAGTCTGGAAAGAGCAGCGCCTTCACCTCAGGTAGCTCCAAATCCTTCCGCTCAATCAACCGTGCCGGCAAATCCATCCGCGCCACCACCGTCGATCCCTTCCTCTTCTCCCCAATCGCCTTCACGCTCTCATACCCCATCTTGAACGGATCCTGCACCACCAGCGATTCAATCCACCCTTCCTTCAAATCCCCAATCAACTGCTCGCTCGCATCAAATCCCACCAACTTCACCTTGCGATTATTGCGACCCTTCAAAGCCTGCACCGCCCCGGCCAGACTCGACTCGTTATCGGCAAAAATCCCCGTCAGATCCGGGTTCGCCGAAAGCGCATTCTCCGTCACAGACATCGACTTCGCCCGGCTCGCCATCCCAAACTGCACATCCATCACCACAATCCCGGGGAAGCCCTTCTTCCCGCTCCATCGTCGACGCACTCCCCGGCATAAAGCCCACCACCAACACCTTTCCCTTCCCACCCAAAATCTGCCCCAGCCGCCGCGCTGCCATCCTTCCCCCCTCGCGGTTATCCGTAGCTACATAAGTGATCCGCTGATTCGTATCCACATCGCTATCGTAAACAGCCACCGGAACGCCCTGCGCACTCGCCCGCTCAATCACCGACACCAGCGCCTTACGATCCACCGGAGCAATCGCAATCCCCGCCAGCTTCCGCGTCACCATCGATTGCGCGATATCGATCTGCCTCGGCGCATCAATCTCGAGCGCCGGCGCATTCCATTCGATCTCAAACCCATACTCTCGGCCGGCCTGCACGGCCCCTGCGTGCACCGTCTGCCAGAACTGGTGGCTCGCCCCCTTCGGGATCACACCCACAACTGGAAGCCCCGCCTTCTGGCAGGAAGCAAGACAAAGGACAGCCATCAAAGAAAAAAGGATACGCATGCTAGCCTCATCATATGCCGCTTGTTGAAGTGGCCCGGCTTGAGCACCTCACACCCGGGACAAGCGTTGAAGCGATCGTCGGTGTTGAAACCTATGTCGTCTGCAACCATCAAGGAACCATCCACGCCCTCGAAGGCATCTGCCCCCATCGCAACGGCCCGATGGGGGCTGGTAATTTCGCAGACGGCATGTTGATCTGCCCCTATCATGGTTGGGAATTCGACTGCGTCTCGGGCGAGTACGACATGAACCCCACAGTGAAACTCAAGAAATTCCCGGTCGAGATCCAGTCCGGAACCATCTACATCCAGATCGAAAACTTTGCCTGAACTCCCAGAAGTAGAAACCGTTGTCCGTGGCCTGCGCGTCGTCCTCCCCGGTCGAGCGGTCTTAGCAGTCGTTGGCGTTGCCCCTGACATCACGGTAGGTAAACGCATCCTTGCAGTGCGACGCTACGGCAAGTTCATCGTCCTCGATTTCGAAGACGGCATGCTCTTTGTACACCTCGGTATGACGGGCCAACTCATGCTCTCGAGCGACCAGAGCAAGTTCACCCGCGGGCAAATATTTCTCGACGAAGGCGTCCTCCGCTACGACGATATCCGCAAATTCGGCAAAGTCTTCTGGGCCACTACTTACCCCAAACGCGGCCCTGACCCGCTTGAGATCACCCCCCGCGAATTCATCCAACTCACACTCAGCCGCCGCACGCGAATCAAAGTTCTCCTGCTAGACCAGAGCTTCCTGCGAGGCATGGGCAACATCTACACCGACGAAGTACTCTTCCTCGCGCGCATCCATCCCATGACCCCAGGCGACCAGCTCACAAAGCCAAAGCTGCTTCTACTCCACCAGGCAATCCAGGACGTGCTCGCGGCCGCAATAAGCGCTGGTGGCTCTTCCATCTCCGACTACGTCAACGCCAAAGGCGAGAAGGGCAGCTTCCAGGATCAGCATCAGGTCTACAGTAAACACGGCCAACCCTGTCCGCGCTGCGCAACCACATTCGAACGAATGTTGGTAAGCCAACGCGGCACTACCTTTTGCCCGAAATGCCAGAAACTCTAACGAAGCTGTTGCAGTAACTCTGTTACCGCACGCGCGATCTGCGCATCTCCCGCTTCACCAAGCGGCCTCTCGACAGCGACATCCACCGGGCGCGGATTCAGCTCCATGTTTTGCCCACGACTATCGGTGATCGCCATCCGGGGCAGCCGCAAGATTCGGAGCCATAGTCGGCTCAGAAAAATTCTGTCCCAACAGCAAGGCAGGGCAGAGAATCACCAGCAATTTACGCATTTCTCAGGATAGTAGAAGTAGTAAATTGAAACCATAGACATGCATTTGATTTCTCTCATCCTCTGCCTTAGCTCGGCAAGCTTCGCAGGCGAACTCCGCGGCGTCTGGGTAGCACGCGATTCCCTCACTACCCCAGAGACCCTCAAGCAAACCATCGAACGCCTGGCCCAGGCCAATTTCAACGCCGTCTTTGTCAACGTCTGGTCCCGTGGTTACCCTCTCTGGCCCAGCAAAGTCTTTGAACGCGAAACCGGCCTCACGATTGATCCTGAATTCCGTGGCCGTGACGTCATGGCCGAATGTCTCGAATACGCAACCCCACTCGGCCTCGCCTGCATCCCATGGGTTGAGTACGGCTTCGTCGCCGGCTACTCGGGCTACTACCCAGGCGAGTCCCGCAAAGGCCCCGTCTTCGACCGCCACCCGGAATGGCTCGCCAAAACAAAGGCTGGCGCCGACGCCTTCCCAGTCAGCGGCACCAAGGAAAACTTCTACTGGCTCGCCCACACCAATCCCGAAGCCCAAGCCTGGCTCATCGACCTCATGGTCGAGCTCGCCACCAACTACAAAATCGACTCGATCGAATTCGACCGTGCCCGCTATCCCCAACTCGATTGCGGCTACGACGACGCAACCCGCGCCATCTACGCCCGCGAGAATGATGGCAAAGAACCACCCAATAACATCGAAGACCGTCCCTGGAAGTTATGGCGCGCCCGCAAGCTCAACGACTTCATCAAAACCCTCTCACAACGAGTGAAGGCCGTTGACTGGCGCATCACACTCACAAACGCTCCCATCACCTATCCCTATGGACTCGAGACTTTTGCTCAGGATTATCCAACGTGGCTAAGAGAAAATTCGGTCGATTTCGTCTCACCGCAAATTTATCGCGCCGATCTAGCCACCTACATCCGCGAACTCGACAACAATCTAAAATACCTTCCCGATAGCAGCCGGCTGGTCCCCGGCATCGATATCACTAATTCCAAAAGCCCCGAAGTCCTGATCCAGATGATTGAGGCAACTCGGGCCCGCAACCTTCCCGGTGTTGTAATTTGGTACTATAGCGGTCTAGTAAGTACTGGAGCGTTGGAGAAACTGAAGGAGACGATTTTCTCAGAGAAGGCTTCCCTTCCATGGCGTTCCTCACAATTGCAATGATGGCCCTAAGGTATTACTTAGAACTTTCTAAGGGATTTCCTGAGGTAAAACTAGGGATTACTTCCATTGAAAAAGTACTATTTCAGCCTTAGGATCAAAGCAAGACGAGGAACCGGAGGGAACTAGCCATGCCTGAGATGAGCGCATCCTTAATCGAATTCAAGATGCCACCTATGATTGACGAAACACCGACACGCAAGATTCGCATCGTTCTGGCCGATGACCACCCGATCGTTCGTGATGGCCTAAAGAAGATGTTGATGCTCGAGAGTGATCTCGAAGTAGTTGGCGAAGCCAACGATGGCCGCGAAGCCCTCGAACAAATTCAGATGCATGAGCCGGATATCCTCCTGCTCGATCTGCGCATGCCAAATCTCGATGGTCTTGGTGCGTTGCAAACCCTGCAGCACATCAATCGCAAAACCAAAGTCATCATCCTCACCGCCAGTGAAGACAAAAACGAATTTGTCCAGGCCATGAAGCTCGGCTGCAGCGGCATTGTTCTCAAGCAGACTGCGCCTGAACTGATCGTCAAGAGTATCCGCAAGGTCTATGCCGGCGAGATCTGGCTCGATTCCCACACTACTGCTGCCGTGATGCGTCAGTTTGCCACTGCCGGTGGCGAAAGTTACTCGTCCTCCTCTTCATCCAATTCTTCTTCTTCGTTGGCCAGCGCCCACCAGGGCAAGGTCCGCGAGCGCAGCCCGTTGAGCGCCCGCGAGCGCGAAATTGTTGGCTTGGTTGCCCAAGGCTACAAGAACAAAGAAATGGCCGAAAAGATGTTCATTAGCGAACAGACCGTAAAGAACCATCTCCACAACATCTTCGACAAGCTCGGCGTCAGCGACCGTCTCGAACTCGCCCTCTATGCAATCCACAAGGGTCTGCATATCGGCGGCGACAAGTAAGCCTGGCGAGTAATGTTTCAGGTCGCCCGATCCTGACGTGGCAGCATGGTAGAAGTGACGTACCAGGACCTGACAGAAGATCAAGCCATCGGCGGCTTCACAGCCAAAGCGGTTTACAAGAACGGAATGGGGCAGGCCATGGGTGCCCGCTTCCTCCACAACCAGAGCCAGTTTCAACTCGATCTGATCGAGATCCAGACGGTCCCGCAGAGTTTTCTGCTGGTGCACACCTTCCCTGTATCGAATATGGGCGAGCCTCACACCCAGGAACATCTGGTCCTCGGCAAAGGTAACGTGGGCCGCGCCGTAGC
>CAZZGS010000235.1:0-6920 GCA_964653845.1 uncultured Bryobacter sp. | reverse complement strand
CCACTCTCGTCTCCTTTCGATGAAAGCGTCCCCGAATGCTACTGTCTCATTTTTCTACCGCAGTCCAACGCCGTTCCATAAACGTGAACCAGAAGTGAAATTTATCGATTGACAGAGGAAGCCGCCTCATGGAATGCCGTCCTATAAACCTCATACCAGCAGCGACATTTTCGGTTGAGGGAGGAAGCCGCATCATGGAATGCCGTCCTATAAACCTCATACCAGCAGCGACATTTTCGGTTGACGGAGGAAGCCGCATCATGGAAAGACGTCCCATAAACCCCAAAGTTTCGGTCAAACCAACCGTTTTGGTATTGTCAAACGGCTTCAACCTAAAATTAATAAAAAAGTTTAATCATTGGCCTAACACTATCTTGTGAATAAAATGTGGAAAAAATTTAGCATGCCTGAGGAAAAAATGGCGTTTGATGTTTAAAAGATGTGCATCCAACGCACGTGGTCCTTGATTTGCTTGATTTGAAGCAACTTGGGACATAAAGAAAGATCTTGACACGTATGTTAGCCTGGAACATATATATATATATTTGCGTCAGCCATGCAAGGGAGAATTAAAGTCCTAGCATGATTCAGCCGATGAAAGGCTAGAGAGGAGCACACGTATGCTAAACACGGAAATCAAAATACCTGCAAAATTAAGCTGTCTCCTAACTTTGAATCCAGAGACTGACCGATGGATTGCACAATGCTTGGATTTCAATATCGTAACCTCTGGAGACGATGATAACAGCGCTTGGGAGAGCCTTCAGAAGGTCCTTAAGCTTCACATTGATGAATGTCTAACTCTGAGTCCAGAAAACTTGCAGATTAAAGCTGCACCAGAACACTGGAATACATTCAAGCAGCTAGAGGCCGCAGGCACCCCCGCTTGGTCTGCAAAGCTACACATTAATCCACGCTCGGTTTCCTCCCCAAGGACAGTCTTGGTGCTTGGGGTAGACTGCGTGCAAAGCCAACCTGAAGCGCTCTCTATCATTCAATAGGTTTTTGTCCCGTCTTCAGTGTTTGGAGATTGGAATTCCTAATTTGTCTGCACCGGGTCATCCGTTTATGATTTTTGAACGGATGGATGGCTATTCGCATATTGGTTCAGGGCGCCGTTGCGCCTTTTTATCACGAGAAATGACTTCAATTGTAGAAGTTAAAGAAATAGAAGCTCTTTTGCTTCATCTTTATGTTTCTGAAGCTACTTTTTGGGATATTGAGGACCATGAAGAACCAAGCCAATCTGCATACCAATCTAACACCCCAGTGAGCGGTGAAGAAGACTCCTGACCTGACCAATTGCTACATATGGTTGAGTAGCTGAAGTCATTCGAGAGTAGAATTATCTGCGTTGAATTTAAGCCAAGTGGTCAGCCTGATTTGCACCTTGCAAAATCCCCAATAAAATCAGCATGCGAAGACACCCTTCCGCGTTTCTGACAGCGAACGTTCAGGATCATCAAAATTCAGAAACGTCGCTATCTCTTTCCATAACAACAACTTAAGCACACTCCGCCCGAATTGCAAAAATCATCAAATTTCTCGGATTTCTGCCTGGGACAGGTCGAACCATTCGCATGCCAGGACGACTGGCCCTGCCGTCAATCCACCTCTCCGGTGCAAGGCAATCCGTTGACGCAATGTTATCTTTTAGCTAACGTTATTCGCGATCGTGATCAGCAAGCGTGGGTTATGCGATTTAGCAAGGAATCACGAGGATTTCCGGCGAATGGCTATGGCTTGGTACCGCGTGGCAAAGCGGGCCAAATGGAGCTGGTTTGAAGATGTTCGTCGTGACTATCACAGCTCAGACCAAGTTGGTTCACTGCTCATCTTTAACCTCCGTGGCAACGCGTATCGGCTGATTGCGAGAATCGTTTATCCCACCGGACGCCTCTACATCAAGGCATTGTTGAGTCACGCCGAATATGACACGAAAGGGTGGATCCAATAGAACAGTTAACGGTTGTGGATTATGCCCTTTACGGCCAATTGCTGGCGGTAAGGGTACCTCGCGCGATTACTAGCGATGCCGAAATACGACCGGCTTGCCACTGAGTTGGAGGCGATCGACAGCGACGACAATGCGACCAATGAAGTTCGAGCCTATGGCGAATTGATTGGTGCTCTACTTGCAGCCTATGACCGCGAGAAACCTCCCTTTGGAGAAGACGCCCGGGCGGCGGATGTGCTTGCGCTGTTGCTTGAGGACCGTGGTTTGAAGCCCGTGGACCCTGCACCAGTGGCTGGCGGCCGCGCTTATGTCAGCCAGTTGCTTTCCGTCAAACGGGGCATAAGCCGGGAGATGGCGAAGAAGCTGGCAACATTCTTTCAGGTGGATCCGTTGTTATTTGTTGATTGAAACATGTCGGGGGCGCCTAGCTAAGAGGTCTCCAAGACGTCAGCCTGGTCTGCACCGACTTCAGTATTGGAATTCGAGAGGAATACGAAGTTTTCCGCAGACCGGCACTGCCCGATCTTCGATGTCTTTCGGGTCAAGTCTAAGTATTACCGCTTAGCGATTGGATCGAGCTCGCGCAATGCTGTCGGCGAGTCGTTTGAAATCCTCCCCAGCCATGCCTCCACCGCCCAGCAGTTCGAGGCTATAGTTGTCGCCGCTGAAGGGCTGGATCTCAAGACGATAAGGACCTTTTTGTTTGATTCCTCGGATGTCGGAGAACAGCCATTCACGCGACACAGCCGCGTTGCTCGATTCGAACGCCAATCGATCGCTCTTCACTACCAACCGTCCGTTGTCGCCGCCAAGAAATTTATCCCGCCGAACCGAGTAGGTCGGCAGTGCACGGGCTTGTTCTTCAACCTTCCGAGCCTCCACTCCGGCGGAATCCGGCTGGCTGAACCATGCTCGCAGCGTATCGCTATCTTGGGGTGAAACTCGAAACTCAACACGCATCTTCTCTCCCTCCCGATCTCGAATGGGTTCTTTGAATTGGATAATCAACGATTGCCCCTGGCCGGCACTGACCTGCTCAATTTGACTACGAGTGGCGGAGAAGGAAGCTTGCGGTTGGGTGTCGTCTAGAAAGACGATGGTATTACCAGCCGTAATTAGCCTCCCACTAACTGTGTTAAACCCGGCGGCGAGTTGCACTTGCATCTCGCGGACCGGCAACTGCTGCGCATTTGCATTGATCGGAAAGAAACCACCCGCAAGGATAACCGCAGCCATCCATCTGCTTGAACCGTGACTTGATTTGTTGTTCATGAGGTTATCTTCATATTAGCATCGAGATCAATTTGGATGCAGCAGCAGGCGGAGAGACTTTGGCTGGCTGTCGCAGGGTCGCTATGCAGCCCTACCCAACTCACTAAGCGGACACGCTTCAACAATGAGGTTGACCTTACTTCCTGGACACCAAAGCGCCTGCTTACTCTGGGACGCAAGCTTGGCTCAGAATGGCATTAGCTCGTCAATCGAAACTAAAGCAAAACGGGCCACCCTTTCTCAAGGTAACGACCCGTTAACCAATTTTCTATGCTTTGGGCACTTACATTACGAACGCAGCGGTGACACCTCAGCTGACATTTCATCACACTGGTTTGTCGGGCGGCTTGATTTGCACCTTGCAAAACCCCAATAAAATCAACCCTTCAGCGACACACTCTAAGCCTGCGCCCGACGACGACCAGGATCTGGATGATATTTGGGAATTCATTGCTGTCACAGCTTGGATGCCGCGGACAAATTTTTGGTGCTTATGGGACGTCCTGATCTGCACCTTGCAAAATCCCCAATAAAATCAACCCTTCGGCGACAATCTTGCCCGTTTTCAGCCTAGAACACACAGGACCGTCAAATTTCAGAAATATTGCTATCTCTTTCTATAGCAGCAACTTAAGCACAGTCCACCCGAATCGCAAAAATCGTCAAATTTCTCGAATTTCCGCGTGGGACAGGTCGAGCACTCTGGTTCATGGCAGCGTGTACCTGTCCAACATTAACTTAGTTCCTGCGGCTCACCTTTGTCGCAAATGACGATGGACCTATCTTGCCCACTCGATATTTCAAGCTTCAGCTCTCTTGCTCCCGTCAAGACACCCTCTTGGATCTCCGCACTGGAAGGTGGATACTGTCCTAGATCAATCACCGACTGGGCTACCTGCTATCACCGTCACCCTCGAAATTCCTGAAGAATTGGCCCAGCACCTGGGCTCTGAAGCTTTGCGCATGTCACGCCACGCCTTGGGTCTGGAGGCCCATCGTCGAGGCCTATGGACAGAAGCCGAACTCGGACAATTTCTGGGACCCACTCGCATATCGCTAGACCGCTTCCTCAAGGACCATGGGATCGATCTCTCCTACACGTGGCAAGATCTCGAACGTGAGCGGACATTACACTGGGACCTCACCGGGGTCTAATGCTCTTCAACTAGTTTTCGTCTCAAGGCTCCTGAGACAACCCTCAGCCACTGGCTGGAAGATCAAAGAAGCCTCAGGCTAGTGCCTTCGGTCCAATCCCTCAACCCGTCTTACTCGAATCTTCACTTCAACTCGACTCCCAAGCCGGTTTAACATCCCCATCAGCCGGTCTACTGTAAATCTGCCTAAATCCGCATTTCGGACTCGCGAAAAATCCGCTGCGGCAAACCCGGTCATCTCCTGCGCTGCCCTCGTTGTCAATTTCGCCCGATCCAGCGTCTTGATTATTTCCGCCGCCAAAATCGCCTTCAACTGATCTACGTCTGCCTGCTCCCGCCCCAGATCCGCAAACACATTCCCGCTTCCTCGCACCAACTCCAGCTTCTCGGTTTTCATTGCAATATCTCCTTCAATCGTTTCAATCGATCCCGGATCAAGTCGATTTCGCGCTGGGGGTGTTTTCGCCCCCTGCTTCGATTTCTTCTAGAAGGCATGCACTACCCAAATCTCATCGCTCATTTGCAAGGCATACACAACTCGAAACGCATTGCCGTCAAACGGAAGGGCGATTTCAAAAATCCCGCTTCCCAGCCCGGCCATCGGTTTCGCCACGTCAGACTTCCCGCATTCGGCCGCAATCGTCAAAGCCGCCAGACAAATCATCTGAGCCTGATCTGGAAAGCGCCGGAATTCCTTGAGTGCTGGCTGGATCCACGAAACAGCCCGAATTCGCCTGGCCTTCGCCCGGCCTTAACCTTGGCGAGAAAACTGTCCAAATGCGATGATGTCAGATTTGACAACAATCGTCAAGGTTCCCTGACGCACAGGCGGGGCCTATGGGATGGCCTCAAAGAGTGTCGAGTGTGTAGGGTATGGTCCTGATAGAATCTACCCAACTGTAGGGGCGGCCCGGAAAAACTGGCTTCTCCAAGCGTCCCTGCTTTCAAGGAGCTTCAATCATGGATCACAACAAGACGTCGAATCGCCCAGGGCACCTCAACCGGCGATCGTTGCTAGCCGCCGCCCGAATCTTCGAGGCGCTACGGCCCACTTCCGCCTGGGGCCAGCAACCGGCGAAGGAGACACACCCGAGTTCCGCCCGCGTTGTCGATCGCTTCAAGACCCGCCTTTCGTTTCAGATTTCGGTCGACGTGGGCACCTTGGATCTGGGTCTGACCGTCGCCACCGCCGCGCTGGCGGCTGGCATCGACATCGTCGAAATGGGGACCCCGCTGCTCAAGACCCAGGGCGTTGCCAACGTCGTGCCCGCCTTCCGCAAGCGGTTTCCCGAAGCGCTTCTACTGGCAGACATGAAGACCATGGACGGTGGTGGCGGCGAAGCGCGCAGCGTCTTCGCCGGCGGCGGCAACATCGTTGATTTCCTCGCTCTCGCCGGCGTCGATACGGCGAAGTCGATTTGCGCTGTGCGCGATGAGTTCAGACGCGCTGGCCCCGATTTAGCGCGACTTGTCTTTGCCGACATCATGGTGCCCCACCAAGGCCCCGCCGCGCACGCTGGCGAAGTGGCGCTTCGGATGGTCGAGGCCGGCGTCGACGCGGTCGGCATCCACCTGCAGTCCGACGCGCGGCGCGCAAACCCGAAACTCATCGAGGACGACTATCTCAGTGATGTGGCTCGCGCCGTCTTCGAACGGATTGGCAAGGCCGTCCCGGTGCAGGTAGTCGGCGGGCTCAGCATCGCACAGGCAAAGACTCTTGCCAAGGCGGGCCTGCGCGCCTTCGTCATCAGCGGCAACATGGGGTTGCCAGACGGCAATGCTCGCTACAACCTGCCACCGGCCGAGATCGAGCGCTTGGTCGCCGCTTTCATCGCGGGGGTCTCGGGCCGGTAGTGGGTCAGTTCAAACTGAACTGTGCCTTTGGTAAGCGGGACGCGAGAGACGAGGCCGACGATGACGAAGGAGGCGCTATATCTTGCGCAAGAATCCTGACAAGGCCAAGCGCATTCGGCACCGGCTAGACGATAAGCTGACTAAGCTACGGGACAAGATCGCGCGGCGCAATCAGTTAGTCGAGCAATCGGCTCGACGCAAGCCAGAAGCGGGTTTTCCGGCGCTGCAAGCGTGGGCGAAGCGGCACAAGATGGCCGGGCTAATTACACTCTGCCTGGATGGACGGCGCATCGTCGAAACGTTCAATTCACAGGCCGAGATTGAAAGCTTGGAACTGGCTGGCTGCTACGTCATTGTGAGTGATGTGTCCAAAGACCAACTCAGCTCGGAAGCGGTCCACGCCAGCTACATGGCGATGCAGAAAGTGGAACGTAACTTTCGGACGATGAAGACCGGGCTACTGGAGATCCAGCCTTTGTTTGTTCTTCGCAAGGAGATAAGTACGCGCGGACATGTATTCTGCTGCTTACTTGCGCTGAAACTGCAACGCGAGCTGGAGCGCAGATTGGTGTCCGTGTTCCGAACCACGGCACAGGATCCGAATGCAGTTACCGTTTCGGACGCACTGGCGGCGCTGGGCCGCCTGCCGCTCATCCTCTATAACGTAGACGAAAAGAAAGCAG
>CAZZGS010000234.1:0-6926 GCA_964653845.1 uncultured Bryobacter sp. | reverse complement strand
CCCTCACCGAGAGCCACAACCTCACCAGCCCCATCGCTTAACGGCACGCGCGGCAGCGCCATCTTCGGGTTGTAATGCCCTTTGACTACCAGATAGTCGCGGTAGTTCAAAGAAGTCGCGCGGACGCGCACCAGCACTTGCCCCGGCCCTGGTGTCGGATCTTCCACCTCGCGCCACACCACTCGCTCAATACCAAATCCGCCTTCAATCACTGCTTGTCGCATATTGGTAAGATTCTCTCGCCATGAAAAAGTTGACTCTATTTTGCTTCTTTCTGACATCCGCTTTCGGCCAATATTGCTCGACACCCACGCCCGACTGCACCGAAAAGCTAATGCTCGGAGAGGCAAAAAAATTTTCCTTGCTCTATCGCAATTTCCCGCTCGACAAGCGCAATGAAAAGATTGAGCGCGCCATGATCATCATCCATGGGGCAGGCCGTAACGCTCATGACTACTTCTCCACAGGTATGGCCGCAGCATTCCTGGCCAGCGCGCTCGACAACACCATAGTCATCTCCCCACGCTATACAGACAATAACGGTGCAGGCTGTAAAGACAAATTGGCGACCGATGAAATCGCCTGGGATTGCAGCGACTGGAAGAACGGCTTCGAGGCCCTCAACCAAAAAGATATCTATTCCTACGACCTCCTCGACGAAGTGCTCAAGAAGCTGGCAGACGAAAAAATATTCCCAAACCTGAAGGGAATTGTTGTTAGCGGACACTCTGCCGGTGGCCAGCTTACCAATCGTTATGCAGCGGTCAACAAGGTACACGACTCGTTGCGCGTCCCAGTCCGCTACGTAGTATCCAATCCCTCAAGCTATGTTTATCTTGACGCATTACGGCTTCCCCGCGACTTTCATTGCGACACAAAGGGCAAATGCGAAGAAGAGTTCCGCGCTTATGGCGACCGCCGCAACTGCACCACCTACAATTCCTGGATGCTTGGCCTCGACAACCTGAAGGGCTACGCTGCTTCGCTTGATGCCGATCAGATCCGTAAGCAGCTCCTCGCGCGACCCGTCACCTATCTGATGGGTGAACTCGACACATTACCGATTGCCAGCTTCGATTCCAGTTGCATCTCAATGGCCCAGGGGCCCTCGCGTTATGACCCGGCCAAAGGCTACTTTGCCCACGTCACCGAGCTCAAGGCCAAAGACCACACCTTCGTAACAGTGCCGATGTGTGGACACAATAACCGCTGCAGATGGACTGCAGACCCGGCGCTGCCAGTAGTCTTCCCCAATTTCTAACCGAGCGGGAAAATGAAAAGCGCTCCGGTTGCTAGCAGCCGGAGCGTTCAAAACGCATAAGAATTTTAGTGGCGTCCCCACGGGGATTCGAACCCCGGTTATCGCCGTGAAAGGGCGGTGTCCTAGGCCTCTAGACGATGGGGACGCAAGAGAGAGAGGCAACCAATTGCTTGGTCACACTTCGTTATTGTAGCAGATGAAAGACTGATTTACAGAGTCTTGAGGTAAGCGAGCAGGTCGTCGCGTTCTTCTTTGCTCAGCAATTCTTCGTAAGCGGGCATCCCGTTTCCGCCGTTGTTGATCAGCGAACGCACATTATCTTCGCTTGGCTCTTTGCCGTTCTGCATCTTGGCCTTCTTGAAGAGACCCTTCAAGCCAGGACCCATCTTCTTCTCATCGCTGTCGGCATTGTGGCAAACGGAGCATTGTTCAAATACTTCCTTGCCTTTATCTGCCTTACCGTTCTGAGCTGCCGAAGAAGGCAGAGAAATCAAGCCCAACGCCAACAGCGACGTCACGCTAATTGAAAAAACAACACTCTTCTTCATTGATTCTAATTTTACAATGGCCATATGCCCCCCGTCATCTTGCTTTTCGCCAAAGCTCCTTCACCGGGCAGGGTAAAGACCAGACTTCAGCCAGTTTTGAGTCCAGAACAGTGTTCTGAACTTCACTCTTCGTTTGTAGGAGACGTGCTCGAGAGCCTTATTGGTTTCACTGGGCTTGCAGACGTCGAAGTCCACCTCGATCAGGAAACCAGCGCCTGGCCTGAATTCTCATTCCCACGAAAGCTACAAAGCGGTGCCGACCTCGGAGAGAAAATGTGGAACGCAGCGCACAACGCCTTTGAGCAAGGCCGCACGCAGGTAATGATCCTTGGTAGCGACGCCCCCACACTGCCGCCCGACTACCTCAAGGCTCTGCTCGCCTCCCAGGCAGACATCGCCTTCGGGCCTTCGATCGACGGCGGCTACTACGCTGTGCAATTCCGCAAGCTGCCACCAAATCTTTTCGACGGCGTTCAGTGGTCGACCGATCAGGCGCTCGACCAAAGCATAAAGGCCGCAGAAAACCTAGGCCTCAGCGTAGAGTTGGGCCTCACTTGGTACGACATCGATTCTCCCGCCGACCTCGTGCGACTCGTTACTGAAGAGTCCCCGCGCCGCACCAAAGCGTGGCTCAAAGCCAATCACTTTTTAGTCGATCCGCCGATCAGGAACATCTAAGGAACCATGGCAATCAAAGAAGGATCCAAAGCCCCCGACTTCACGCTGTCCACCGACAGCGATACAAAGCTGAAGCTCTCCAGCCTCAAGGGTAAAAACGTAGTCTTGTACTTTTACCCGAAATCAGACACTCCAGGATGCACAACTGAAGCCTGCGAATTTCGCGATCAAAACGCAGCCTACGCCAAGGCAGATACGGTAGTGCTGGGAATATCGCCAGACCCGGTCAAGGCCCAGGCCAAGTTCCGCACCAAGTTCGACCTGCCCTTCACTCTACTGGCCGACGAAGAACACGACGTTGCTGAAAAGTACGGCGTCTGGGTAGAAAAAAGCATGTACGGCAAGAAGTACATGGGTGTTGAACGTAGCACCTTCATCATCAACAAAGAAGGCAAGATCGCGAAGATCTTTGCGAAGGTAAAGCCAGCCGGGCATGCCGCAGAAGTGCTGGTTGCGCTGGCGGAAGTCTAGACCAAACCGGTCATATCGAAATAAATTGCACACAAAAATTGGCAGATTACACTATCTCTTGTATGGCTGCTGTTTTTCACCCCCCTGAATCGAATTCTGATTTGCCGAAACTGGCCGGTCAGGAGCTTGCCCGTGTGTCCTCCAACCCCAAACTCCACAAAAGCAAAGTCCTTAAGCGATTGCTCGCATATCTGCTCGAGTGCGCACTTAGCGATCGGCCCGTCACCGAATACACTCTGGCTTACGAACTTCTCGGTCTCTCGCCAGCTGAATTTCATCCTTACACCAACCCCTATGTGCGCGTTCATATGTCGTTACTTCGTAAGCGCCTCCGCCTGATCTATGCCGAAGGTCAAGCCTCTGAGCTAATCCTCCATATTCCTTCTGGGTCATTTTGTTTGAAGGTAGAGCGCATTTCGCTGGCGCAAAGCCGCCTCAATCGAGCGTTTTCTCAAGCGAAACTGCTTGCAGAATCAAGGTACATCGAAGAGCTAACAGAAGCCGTCGCATTGTTCGAAACAATTTTGGAGTCGCAACCCGCCTTCGCCTCTGGATGGAACCACCTTTGTTGGGCACATATTAGCTTGGCTGGTCATGGAGGGCCGCCTGCAACTCACTGGCAGGCTGCCCGCTCCGCCGCCGCGCAGGCCAACCTTTTGGAACCGGAATCGTCCGAGACTTTGTGCTCCCTCGCATCCGTTGCCGGTCTTTACGATCTTGACTGGAGTCTCTGTCATTCCTATTTCGCCCGGGCGCTGAAGCTCTCCGGAAATGGGGTAATGAGCTTTCAGTGGTACCACGCTTTCATGGTCGCCTCCGGTAGCCTGTCTCAATTGCTTAATGAGTTCGAATCTGCGCTGAATCAATTCGACATGCCTCCCCGGTCTTTGCAACAGAACTATGGAATCTGTCTGCATCTCAGTGGGCGCTTTGAGCAAGCCGAAGTGGAGCTGAAACGCTCTACTGTTCTCTTCCCAGACGAAATCAGCTCGTGGTTTTGGCTGGCTGTCCAGCATGCACTTCAAGTTTCCCCCATTGAATGCCTTAAGTCGCTCTCAAAAGCAGTCTCCATATCTCGTGACCGCTCTGTCGGCAAACTCTTTTCTTCGACAAAACTTTCCATCCAGAAGCAATCCTTGAGGCGGGCAGTCAAGCAAGATGGTAGTGCTTCGGACATGTCACTGTTTTTTTCTAGCATGGTACTTCGCCGAAGCAGTGTTGCCATCAGCGCCGCAATGCGCATGGTGGAAGCCCGTAACCCCCTTGCCTTCATCTTGCTTCGCTCACCTTTGCTCGCCCGGCTTTCTCATCTGCCTGGCTATGGTTTGCTTTTCGACACGGCCCGCATACCGCGCCCCTAACTCTTAACGTACGCTTAACATTGGTTTTCATGGATGATTTGTAAGCTATTTGGTATAGCTGAGAAGGCCTAGTCAGTCTATGATCAAATCACAAACAAAACTTCTGCTGCGCTCACTTTGCATTTTCGCCTTTGCGGGCGTCATTTGCGCCCAAACCTATCGCATTTCCAGCTTCGCCGGCACTCCTGCCATTGGGGATAATGGCAATGCCTCCGCCGCCTTGCTCAAGTTTCCAAATTCGGTTCTCGCTGATTCCCGCGGCGGTTACTACATCTCCGACTTAGGCCATTACCGCATACGCTACGTCGATGCCTCAGGCCGAATCACCACTATCGCTGGACTCGGCTACCAAACTGCTCCCATTAACGGAGTGCCTGCTACTCTAACCGGGATTTTATCTGCCATCGAACTAAAACTCTCACGGGACGGGGAACTCCACTTTGTAGACTCCATAAGTTGCCGGGTCATGAAGATCGACAAAGACAGCATTCTTCGTTTCGTCGCCGGTTCTGGTATTTGTGGTTTTAATGGTGACGGGGCTCTTGCTCTTTCCACTCAACTCAACAATCCAGGCGGAATTACCTTCGATGCCCAGGGGCTCTTAGTCATTGCCGACACAAATAATAGCCGCCTCAGGCGCGTCAATGCCAACGGTACAGTCCAAACCATCGCCGGCAACGGACAAACTGCATTCTCTCGAGAGAACGCTGCGGCCCTCACTTCCACAGTCCTCTTTCCCCAAGCACTTACGGCCGCACCCGATGGAACCATCTACATCGCCGAATCTGGATATCGCCGCATACGTCGGCTCACACCTGGCGGCTTTGTCTTCACTGCTGCTGGAGATGGCTTCGATGGCAATTCCGGCGATGGCGGCCTCGCCTCGGCAGCCCGGTTTGGCAGGATCGGCGGAATCGCTTTGGACTCTTCCCGCAATTTTCTCTACATCTCCGATGCAAACAACCACCGTGTTCGTGCCGTCATTCTCAACTCCAATATAATCACCGCTTTCGCTGGTTCCGCGCCCCAGAATTCAGCATCCCCAGTTACCCCAGCCTTTGCAGGCGATAATGGAGCACCAGTCCTTGCCCGCTTCAATTCCCCTTTTGGCCTTTCCTACGATTCCTCCCCTTTTGTGCTGATTGCCGACCAAGCCAACGACCGCATTCGGCGTGTCGATACTGTCATTCGAACCGTGGCCGGAAGGTTTCGAAATGTTGCTGACTCCGGCCCTGCATTAGAAGCTGAACTAAATGAGCCCCGAACCATCATTCCTTCAACGAATGGTGACACCCTTCTTCTCGACTCAGCCAACCGAGTCATCCGCCGCGTAACATCTGCCGGCTTGATGTCTATCGTTGCCGGTCAACCGCCTTCCCGGCTGCCCAGTCTGGTTTCATCTGGCGATGGTGGGCCAGCTACTGCGGCAAGCTTCTCCAACCTTTCCTCCATGACTGTCGATGCCACCGGGAGAATCTATGTTATCGACAATGGCGTTCTGCGCCGCATCGAGGCGGGGCAGATCACCACTGCTGGGATCACTCTTCCCACCGGTGGCAGTATTATTCTGGCCGATCCTCCCCGCAACCGGCTCTTCGTCTCTATATCCACATCCAATAAAATTCAAGTTGCTGATCTCGCCCAAACACCGATTACTTTCCGTGATTTCGCCGGAACCGGCGTGGCGGGATACGCCGGTGATGAGCAGTTGGCCAACGCGGCTCAAATCAACTTCCCCAGGAGAATGGCTGTGGATCGCTCAGGAATTCTCTATTTTGTCGATGCCGCCAACTATGTGATTCGAAGAGTTGGCGTGGATGGCCGAATCGCAACTGTAGCCGGTACCGGACGCGCTCCATCCGCAATTGCAGTCGTAGAAGGGCCTGCCCTGCAAGTTCCGATCAATGCCATTGGCCTCGCATTGGACCCAACAGGAAATTTCCTCGCCTACTCGCAGGACGACGCGACTCCTTACATCCGCCAGATCAACCTAACCACAGCTACCATCCGGCGCATCGCCGGTAACGGCAACCCCGGGCTGACAGGGGATGGCGGCCTCGCTCTCAACGCACAACTCACCCTTCCCGGCGACATGGCCTACGATACAAATGGCAATCTCTATTTCACGGAAATTCACAACAACGTGGTTCGCGTTCTCCGTCCCCTACTCGCCACTCGGCTCGAATCAGTGAGCGGCGACAACCAGTCTGCTCCAGTTGCTACCAGACTCTCAAACCCCATCGTTCTGCGAGTCTTGAATGGTGAAGCCCCCGCCTCAGGCGTCGCTGTTTCATTCCGGGCCACCGGCAGTGCAGCGATAACCCCCGCCTCCGCAACAACCGATGCCACTGGCCAAGCCCGAGCCGAACTTACTCTCGGCCCAAATCCTGGCCCCATTACAATTACGGCCTCCGTGGACGGCCTGCCCGAGATCACCTTCCGGGCCACCGCCACCACTGCCGTCGTAAACAATCCCAATCGTCCTTCCATCGGCGCTTCGGGAAGCATCGTCACGGCCAGCGCTTTCGGCGGACGTACTTCGATCTCTCCAGCCACCTGGATTGAGATCTATGGCACAAATCTGGCCACCACCACCCGGCCCTGGGG
>CAZZGS010000233.1:0-6993 GCA_964653845.1 uncultured Bryobacter sp. | reverse complement strand
CGTGTATGCTGCTTTGGCCGGTGCGCATAGCAGTTGCGATCTCGGAAAGCTCTCGCAGTGCGCCGGGCTAGCCCGGCAGGCCTTGCAAGCAAATCCCAATAGTATCGATGCCTTACTCCTGTCAGCCCGACTGATGGTCGCTCCCGGAATCGAAAATCCCCCCAAACAGCGCATGGAAGCGAAAACGTTCGCAGCCACTGCATTGGATCTCTTAAAGCGGAAGACGATTCCTACTGCCTCCGAAGCGGGCACCTGGCTGCGGACCCGGAACTCGTTCGAGGCTGCCGGAAAGTATGTGCTCGGCTCGGTGGAGCTCCTCGACGGGAATCTCGATAGCGCAAAAGTCCTGCTGGACCAAGCTGTCGCCCTCGATCCGCGTGGAGAATACCTGTTGCGCCTCGCCATGCTCTGCGCCGCAAAGGGCGATTCAGGAACTCAGGCCATGGCCGCTCGCGCGATCGCAGCTGGCCCGGAATGGGTTGCCTCCTTCGCACGCGAACTACTGCGGCCAGAAAAGCGAGTAACCAATGACCAACCTTAAAGGTGACGTCGCCTCATTCTTACTGATCGTGCTCGGTTTGCTTAGCGTTTCAGCCGGTGCGCAGGTGAGGGCCCCCGTACCAAGTGTCGACGACCTTTACGCTGAAGCCATCGCCGCCAAGCGCGCTGGAGATCTAACCACCGCGATCGCCCGCTACAATGCCATCCTGGTTCTCGATCCTAAACTCGCCGCTGCCCACAATAACCTGGGGCTTCTCTTCTTTCAATCCAATGAATATCTTCTGGCCATCCAAAGCTTTGAAGCGGGACTTCGCGTCGATCCCAAAATGACAAGCTCACTCGTACCGCTAGGAACAGCCTACTTCTTGGTGGGTCAGTTCGCCAAAGCGCGTGATCTCCTCGACCGCGCATCCCGTCTGAACCCCTCCGATGAGGCCGCGCAGCTTTACCATGGTCGAGCCCTATTTTCGCTTGGTCAACTCGAAGCTGGCGCTGCGGTAGTCCAAAAACTCCTTCGAAAGTCCCCTCGCAACGTCGAAGCTCTATATACCCTCGGCCAAATGTATATGAAGCTCGCCCAAGGGACACTGCGGGAACTGGAAGTGCAAGCGCCCGATTCCTACCTCACCAATCTGATCTCGGGCCAAGTCCAGGAGAGCACGGAAAATTACGACGGTGCTTTGGATCAATATCGGAAGGCCCTTGAAAAGGAACCCAAGTTTCGTGGCGCGCATTACAATGTCGGCAACATCTACTGGCTCGAAGGAAAATGGGAGTTGGCCATCAAGGAACTGAAGCTCGAATTGATTGCCGATCCCTACAACTGTCTGGCGCAATGGAAAATTGCCAACTCACTACTAAATCTGAGCCAGGATCGGGACGAAGCGATCGGCAGGGTAACCAAGGCGCTTGAGATCTGCCCGAATCTGGCTCAAGCCCACCTGGACTTCGGCCGCCTACTGGCTGCCAAGGGTGATCTGCAACAAGCCGTTGCGCAATACCGTTTGGTTGTGACAATGAATCCCGAAGAGTCGAGCGTTCATGTCCTTTTGGTAAATGCTTACCGCAAACTAGGCCGCGCGACCGAGGCCGACGCTGAAGCCAAAATTGTCCGGGAGATGAATGCGCGGCGCTCCGCACGTGAGTCCAAGCCTTGACTCGCCGCGATCTGCTTCGGTGCGCCGCCGCCCAGGCACTAAGCTCGGCACTTTCTGGTGACACGCGAAAGATACCGTTATTCCGCGACATCACTGCCAGCTCCGGCGTCAACTTCGTCAACCAATCCAGCCCGACAGCCGAAAAGTATCTCCCCGAATCGATGACCGGTGGCGTCGCCATCTTCGACTACGACGGTGATGGCTGGTTGGATCTGTTCTTCGTCAACGGTGCCAAACTATCCAGTCCGATGGCACCCGGTCAGCAACCCGACAAGTCTGATCCACGTTTCTGGAATCGACTCTACCGCAACAATCGAAACGGCACCTTCACCGATGTAACCGCAGAAGCGGGCCTGCGTGGCTCCGGATACGGCATGGGCGTCGCTGCCGGAGACTATAACAATTCCGGTCGTCCGAGTCTGCTTGTCACCAACCTGGACGGCTGCATTCTCTACCGCAACAACGGCGATGGTACGTTTACAGATCTTACTCAGAAAGCGGGGCTACTTAGTTCTGGCTGGTGCGCTGGAGCCAGTTTCTTCGACTTTAACCGTGATGGCCACCTCGATCTGGTTGTTACTCGATACCTCAGTTGGAGCTTCTCTAAAAACCAATGGTGCGGCGAGCGAAAAGAAGGCTACCGCGCCTATTGCCACCCGGACAAGTTTCCCGCCGTCGAGCACTTACTCTACAAGAACAACGGTGATGGAACCTTCACCAATTTCGGCGCGGGCGCAGGCTTCAAGGGCATGTTCGGCAAAGGCTTGGGTGTTTCCATCGAAGACTTCAATGCCGACGGTTGGCCCGATATTGCGATCGCCAACGATTCTGTCGCGCAGCAATTGTTTATCAACCGCAATGGCACCGCCTTCGAGGAAGCGGGCTTGGCCCTCGGCCTCGCTTACGACGGCGATGGGCGCGCCTTTGCGGGCATGGGTATCGACAGCGCCGATCTCACCAACACGGGCCGCCCCGATATCTTCATCGACGCTCTGGCCAATCAAAAGTACGCCCTGTTCCGAAACCGCAATGGCAGCTTCGACTATGAATCGGGCGAAAGCGGCCTGGGCGCAATCTCCGCTTCGCACTCCGGCTGGGGCGCCAAATTCGCCGACATGGACAACGATGGCTGGAAGGATCTCGTAATTGCCCAGGGACACGTCATGGATAACATAGCATTAACCCAGCCCTGGATAAAGTACCTGGAGCCTCTGGCAATGTTAGGCAACCGGCAAGGCCGCTTCGAGGATATCTCCTCCCAAAGCGGTAAACCTTTTAGCATCCCGCTGGCCGCCCGCGGCCTTGCCGTTGGTGATCTGAATAATGACGGATGCCTCGACCTGGTGATCAACTGCAACAACTCACCCGCGTTGATTCTCAAAAACGAAGGTGCTACCGGCAACCACTGGATCGGCATCGACACCGTTGGAACCACCAGCAATCGCGAAGGCATTGGAGCCTGCGTTTCGATCAGGACGGCTTCCGGCCTACGCCAACGCGCCTATGTTAGCGCTGGCGGCAGCTATCTTTCTTCCAGCTCAAAACGCGTTCATTTCGGCCTCGGCCAAGACCGGACGATCGCCGAACTGGAAATTGTCTGGCCGAGCGGGATTGTTCAGAAGATGAAAGACGTCCCGGGCGACCAGCGATTGACAATCACCGAGAGCCGCCGATGAGGGGCCTGCTGGTTTTGGCCCTCGCCCTGGCCGCAGCCCAGTCACCACCATCACCGGAATTTATCGATGCTTCTCCAGGGTCGGGGTTGACCCACCGCTTGATCTGCGGCGACAACGAACGCAAATCTTTGCTCATCGAGACCCTCGGAGCCGGGCTGGCTTTATTTGACTACGACAACGATGGCATCCTCGATTTGTTCACGGTCAATGCCTCGGCCCGCAACGCCCTAGAGGATCCCCAACCCTCAAATCACTTATATCGCGGCTTGGGAAATCTAAAATTTGTCGACGTTACCGAAGCCGCTGGCTTGGCCAGGAGCGGTTGGGGTCAGGGAGTCTGCGCCGGCGACATCGACAACGACGGCTTCACCGATCTATTTGTCACCTACTATGGAAGCGATCGGCTTTATCGCAACTCCGGCCATGGAACCTTTGAAGATCTAAGTGCGGCCGCTGGACTTGTGGATGGTGCCAAGCGGGAAACTCGCTGGGGCACCGGCTGCGCCTTTCTCGATTACAACCTCGACGGGAAGCTCGACCTATTTATCGCGAACTACGTTCAATTCGATGAGAAAAACACGCCGGTGCCTGGCCAGCCCAACGCATGCCGCTGGAAAGATCAACCCGTCCCCTGCGGACCGCTTGGGCTGCAAGGTGGCAAAAACCGCCTCTATAAAAACATCTCGAACAAAGGCGCTTTAAAGTTTGAGGACGTTTCCAAGCAATCCGGTATCGGCGAACTTGGCTTGCGATACTCTCTCTCGGCTTCTACCATCGATTACGATCACGACGGGTGGCCAGATATTTACGTTGCCGTCGACTCCCAACCAAGTTTGCTTTATCACAACAACCGCGACGGAACCTTCACCGACCGCGGGATCGAGGCCGGTGTTGCCCTCAGCGAGGACGGTCGGGAGCAAGCCGGAATGGGCACCGCCGTCATCGATTTTGACGGCGATGGCAATTTGGATCTGCTCAAAACCAATTTCGTCGACGACCTCCCAAATCTCTATCGAAATCGCAGCGACGGCAGCTTTGAGGAATCGACGATTTCGAGCGGCCTCGGCAAGCATCGCCAGTTCATGGGTTGGGGCACCGCCCTTCTCGACTTCGACAACGATGGTTGGCCCGATATCTTCATGGTCAACGGCCACATCTATCCCAATCTGAAGGGCGTCGAATACGAACAACGCCGTCTGCTCTATCGCAATCTCGGAAACGGCCGCTTCAGTGAGGTTGCCCCAACCGGCGCTCTGGCTATGAAAAAGTCCAGCCGAGGTTTGGCAACCGGTGATTTGGACAATGACGGCGACATCGACCTGCTCATCTCGAATCTCAATGAGCCCCCAACGGTCCTGCGCAACGATGGCGGCAATCGACTGAATTACCTCAACATCAGACTGATTGGACAACGCTCCAATCGCAGCGCCATTGGAGCTCGCGTGACTGTTTCCGTGGGTGCCAGAGCCATGGTCCAGGAACTTCGCTCTGGATCCAGTTTCTTATCGCAGAACGACTTCAGGCTTCACTTCGGCCTTGGCTCTGCAATTAAGGTGGATCGCATCGACATCGAGTGGCCCGGAGGCACAAAACAAAGCTCCGGACCAACTGCGTCCAATCAATTTCTGACGATCACCGAATCCAGCAAGCCATAGCGCTTCCCCATTCCCCGCCTCTGCTCGATCGCATTGATAGATGCCTCTTGCCATGGGTGGCTTTGCTGGATGCTGAAGCTGAGAGCACAGGAAAAGCGGCGGACGAACTTGGGGTCTTTAGCATTACTCATCCCGCCACCCTCATCGTGAAAATAGTCCGTCCGCTGACAGCGATCCTCCGTCCAAAGGCTCGGCATCCGCGTCAGCTTCCGCATCTGTAGAACCACTTCGTAGCCATCATTGACCCATCCCTTTGCGTTTTTGGGGAAATTTGGACTACGACCGAAGGCCAGATGGACAACTCACATGGCGATACAAGTGGCCCTTGAGGTGTTTATTAACAATCGCTTATCCACAGACCAGCATAGCCGCGATGAAGAACTTGATTTTATCCGGCTGACGGCTTCCTTGGCAAAAACAGTCAAAAAGGCCAATAAATGCTAAGTGACGGGTAGGCTGTCAACAAATCTGAACTACTTAATAGCCTTCCCTGTTCCAACGAACGCGCTCCACCCTTTCACTGCCGCCCGCCGCGTCGAAATCCGCGGATAATCGTCCTCATTCACCGCTACCCCCAACCTCTCCCGGTTGTAAGCAGCTATTTTCACCAGCGCATCCATCAACCGCTCCACGGGGATCCCCAATTGCCGTAAAGTCTCCGCCGCCACAATATCGGAGACCAACTCTAATTCCCGCATTCTCACGCTATCTCCACGCATCTTTGCCGAAACAAATTCCCACCACAAAAACTCGTGGCCAATCTCATGCGCCGTCAATGCCTGCAGTTCTTCCTCTGACAGCTGAGTCAGAGCCGGCAATGTTACCAGCAACACCGCCCGCCCGTGCAGTGCCGTCGTCGCACTCGGCAAATCGATCACATTCACTTTGTAAACTCCCGCTCGCTCATGCAACCGCAGAACGGCGTCGATCGCCGCAAGCTTCTTCCGCTCGGATCGGCTGAACTTCAAAACTTCACCTTCAGCCGGCAACGACTGCAGTACTAACTCCTTCTCGCCTCCGCCAATAGGTTGCGGCCGGCACATCTCCAAGAAGTCCGCCGGTAAATTACCCGCCTGCAGTCTCGGACAGGGATCACTCTGCCCCACCGCTGCGCCTTCCACAAGCACCAGAAATAGCAAACCAACGCAACATTTTGACATCGATCTCGCCTCCTCGCCTTCGGTAGGCGGGAAACAATGTCGTAAGTGGCGTTATCGAACTGCGGTTTTTGATATATTTCCTCGTGAGGGTCCCGGGTGACAGAAACAACGGCGCATGACACGCACGCAATCACGGAGTTGTTACTGGCTTGGCGACAGGGACAACCCTCCGCGCTCGACAAGCTGACGCCAATCGTCTACCAGGAACTTCGCCGTCTGGCCCATCGCTACATGCGGGGCGAGCGGGACGGCCATAGCCTCCAAACCACCGCGCTCGTCAACGAAGCCTATCTCCGGCTAATCGATGTCCGCCTCGTCCAATGGAACGACCGCGCCCACTTCTTCGCTGTTAGCGCCCAACTCATGCGTCGCATCCTCATCGACAGCGCCCGCGCCCACCGCTCCGCCAAGCGAGGCGACGGCGCAACACCAATTCAACTCGACGACGCGTTGGCAAGCTATCAAGCCAGAAGCCGCGACCTCGTCGCCCTTGAGGACGCGCTCCATCAGCTCGCCATCGTCGACCCTCAAAAGGCGCAACTCATCGAACTCCGCTTCTTCGGTGGATTGTCCATGGAGGAAGTCGCCGCCGTCCTCGGCATAAACGAACACTCCGCCCGTTGGAACTGGAGAATGGCCAGAGCCTGGTTGTCCCGCGAACTCGGCGCCCCACAATCCAATGAGCACTGATCTCCGCTGGACAAAACTAAACGAAATCTGGCAGGCCGCCCTCCAACTCCAACCGGATCGTCGTGACGACTTCGTCCGCCAAGCCTGTGCTGGCGACGAGAATTTGCTGGTAGAGATCAACTCCCTCCTCGCCCACGACAAATCTACTGGGGAC
>CAZZGS010000232.1:0-7030 GCA_964653845.1 uncultured Bryobacter sp. | reverse complement strand
GACCATCGCGTTCGGGCCCTTCAACGCCTCAACGCTCTCCAAGTTGTACAGGTCTCTAAAATACTGGACGTCGTCGCGTACCCCGTTGACGAAGAAATCCGCAGTCGTTGCATTGCCCCGAATGATCGGCGCATCCCTGTGCCCCTCACCCTGTGCCATCGTAATTCCCGGTACATATCTCACCACATCGGCCATGCTCATCATCGCCTGATCCCGAATCTGCTCTGCGTTGATCAGGGTGATCGATTGCGGCAGATTCAATATTGGGGTTGCTGTCTTGGTTGCAGTTGAAGTCGCCAGCGTCCGGTACCCTGCGGTTTCCGTCACCGTGATGGAAAGGATCGAACCCTCCACAGCCAGAGTGATCTCGAAATGTTGTTCTCGAGCCTCAAGCACCTGCACCCGCCGCGAATAAGCTTGAAACCCCTGTGCCTGCACAACCAACTCATACTCCCCGGCTTGCGAATGGTCCAACTGAAACGTGAACTCACCCGCTAAACCGCTTCGGCTCAACACTGGCTTCTTGTCTTTGCCAGCCAACCGGACCGCCGCATTCACAAGTGCTGCACCAGACTCATCCTGCACCCGGCCATTAATTGTGTCCAGCGGGCTTTCCGCTCTCAGCGTAGCCAAAATCGACATGAGCAGAAATCTCTTGATTGCGACTTGCCAAAACGAGCCGCCGAAAACTAAGGGAAATAAGGTATTTTTAGCCATTGAATAAAGTCACTGCAAGTCATTTGCAATAAGATTATTTCAACACTGAGGAGGGAAAGAAGTCAAGGACTCAATTGGTCCTAGATTCAATTATGACAAAAATAGGACATTACAGAGCTAAAAGGTAAGAGTGAGAAGAAAACTGCCCAGGCTAGTCGCGAGGCTGTTCGTTGTTGTTGCTTTGGTCGGCTGCGACAACAGTTCCAGTGCTGCCGCTCGGAACCGGAAGATTCAGATTGTTATCGTACTTGGGACCCAACCCTAATGCAATCAACATCTTGGAATCAATTTTGCCATCAATACGAACCTTTTGGTCCGCCTCAAAGCGTTTGAGCGCTTCCACGCACTGGGCGTTCCAAGCTCCATTGCCATCGCTTTGCAGATAGCCACGTTCAATCAAAGCTAGTTGAACTTCACGAAGACGATTGGAGGCTGGCGCACTGGGCGCAACAGGCTTGTACGGGGCAGGCTTTCGATAAGCCACCCTCGCAGCCAAGGGACGCTTAGCAACGCCTTTTCGTGCTGAAGAGACCTTTGTCGCCGTTCTAGACTTGGCCGCAGCCTGTTTTGCCTTTGTTGTCGCCGGCGAAGCCGCCAGGCCACAAACTCCAACAAGACAGACTACCAGTACGGTTACTGCCGGACGCATTATCACCATGGAATCATACCAAAAATAATATATCGGGCGTAAGGGGTACGCCCGATAGTGTTTCAATTTAATTAAAAAGAATTCTACTTGCCTGCTTCAACTATTATTTTCCCCCTCAGCCTGTTGATCTGCTTGACCACCATAAAGATCGTGAAGGCGATAATCAAAAACTCGATTGTCGTTTGTAAAAAATTTCCGTAGGCCAGTACCGGAAGACCTGCCTTTTGCGCTTCATCGAGCGATTTCACTTCCTTGTCGCTCAGGTTCAACAGAAGATCCTTAAACGCGATCTTCGAAGTCAGAAGACTGATGGGCGGCATAATCAGATCGCTCACCAGTGAATTGGTTATCTTGCCAAAAGCGCCGCCGATTACAACACCGACTGCAAGATCGAGAACATTCCCCGATACGGCAAATGTTCTGAATTCATCCAACATGGACATGGAGACTGATTCCTTTCAATCGCGCTATGGCTTCGGTGGCTTTGGCTTATCCTTGCTGGCAGGAGCCTCTTCCACATCGCCGAACTTGATGTCCGACTCCGCTCCAAAACGCTTGTAGTCCTGATACTTTATCGTCATTTTGATAGGAACGATACTATTATCAAAAACCAGGGTGTCGGTCGAGACCGTATAGGTCGGGAACCAGTACTTGCCATCCACCTGTTCACGGTAGGTCTCAAATTTTGGATATTGGCTACCCGCACTACGCTTCTTGCCCATCGGCCGGCCATAAGTCTTTACGATCTGCAGTTCCTGATCGTCCACCCACGCCGTCCCCGCAAAATACCGCTTCCCCGGTTCAACCTTCTTCGGCTTGATTGCAAACACATAGCACGGCACCTCATCCACCATCTCATGCCCCAGATAGCGAACGTAATAAGAATCCAGATCCTCAGATGTCAGCACGAAGGGCAGCGTATCGCGCATGTCCTGCAAATCTTCCGGCTCAAGCAGCAGGTTCTGCAAGCTCTGGGGCGGGGCATAGACCACCCGCTCCGTCCGTTTCCCTTCAATGAAAACCCAGTCGCTCGTCGTCTCATACTTGCCGATCACCCGTTTACGCGACGCATCCATCTCGTTCATCTTGGTCACCTGGCGGTAGATGTAGTTTTGGCGCGCACGCAAAAACTCACTCTCCTTCTGGGCGAACTTCTTGATGATCCCTTCGATCTCGCCCGGTGCTGGATCCTTCAGATTCACGGCGGCGGCAAGCCCTAAGGCCATCGCAAAAATTAAAACTGGTATTTTCATTTCGTCTTACCTCAACAGATGTTTGGCGATCACGACTCGTTGCATGTTACTGGTGCCTTCATAGATCCGTCCGATCTTGGCATCACGATAGAGCTTCTCCACCGGGTATTCTTTGGTGAAGCCAACCCCACCAAAAACTTCAATCGCCCGGCTTGCCACATTCTCGGCAATGATCGAAGCATAATACTTTGCCATTGCCGCCTGCTGCACAAATTCCTGCCCCGCATCCCGCAACCGCGCTGCGTTATAAACCAGCAACCGCGCTGCCTCGATCTCAACCGCACACTCGGCCAACATAAATTGTACGCCCTGAAAATCCCCAATCGCCTTGCCAAACTGCTTCCTCTGCCTGGCATAACCCACGGCATGATCGAGCGCCCCCTGTGCGAGGCCGAGCATCTGAGCCCCAATCCCGATCCGGCCTTCGTTCAAGGTCTCGATAGCAACCTTGTACCCTTTACCCACCTCACCCAGCACAGCATCATCGCCAACCCAAACCCTGTTCAGCACCACCTCACAGGTCGACGATGCCCTGATCCCCAGCTTGTCTTCCTTCTTCCCGACACTCAGCCCCTCCGTCTCCCGCTCCACCAAAAAGCAGGTGATCCCCTTATAGCCAAGGCTGGCATCCACCGTTGCAAATACCAAAAACAACCCGGCCTCGGCCGCGTTCGTGATCCAGAGCTTCTGCCCGTCAATCACCCAGCCACCGTCCACCTTGCGAGCGCTCGCCGTCAGCGCAAACGCGTCACTCCCGGCTCCAGCCTCGCTCAGCGCATAGCTCCCCACCATATCGCTTGCCAGCCGCCTCAAATACTTCTCGCGCTGCTCGGCTGATCCCCACAAGCGCACCGCGTTATTGACGAGCGTATTCTGCACATCCACGCAAACACTCACTGCCGGGTCCACCGCAGCCAACTCCTCAATCATCAAAACGCTCTGAAAGAAGCTCCCACCCTGCCCGCCATATTCCTCCGGGATATCGATCCCCATAAAGCCCTGCGCGAAAATCTTGCGCAGCAACCCGGCGTCCAGCTTGGCTTCGTGATCCATCCGGCGGACAAGCGGAGCAATCTCCTGGCGCGCAAAACGCCGCACTACATCGCGGAACATTTCCTCTTCTTCACTCAGCTGCGTCAGCGGTTGCATGTCATCCGCTATTCTACGTGTTCGCTAGCGGCACCGCTGTCCCAATACCGGACACAATTATTCCCCATTGGGCTTTTCAATCCAATCCCTATCCCAAACAATCCAAACGCTTTTTACTGATTCCTATGCCTTGGCGCACCGCGTGCATCTGCTACATTCAAGAATCATGGACATCAAGCGCGAAGGTATAGGTCGTAAGAAGCTGATCCGCCGGGTGGTTCTCGGTGTTGTGGCCGTCGCTGCCCTTGGGGCGACTACATTCGGTCTGAGCCGCCTCAAGCCCGCCGCTCCCAATGTAGAATCCGCCACTCTCTGGTTCGGCTCGGCTAAACGTGGCGCGATGCTCCGCCAGGTCCGCGGCCTGGGCACTCTCGTCCCGCAGGAAATCCTCTTCGTCCCAGCCACCAGCGAAGGCCGCGTCGAAAAGCGCCTCATGCTCCCAGGCAGCAAAGTCTCCGCCGGCACTGTCATCATCGAGCTCTCCAACCAGGAATTGATGACCGCACTCAGCGACGCCGAATGGGGCGTCAAAGCCGGCGAAGCCGAAATGATTGACCTCAAAGTCCGCCTCAACCGCGAAAAGCTCGAACAAAAATCCAAAACCGCTCAAGTCCAGAGCGAGCAGGTCCAAGCCCAGCTCAGCTTTGATCGTGACACCAAACTCTTTAAAGAAGGCCTCACCGCAGACCTTACTGTCAAGCTTTCAAAAGCTAAGGCTGAAGAACTCTCCCACCGCCTCGAAATCGAGCGCGAACGCCTCGACTCTAACGACGATATGATCCGCGCCCAGGTCGAAGCCAAGCGAGTCAATATCGAAAAACTCCGCGCCGCCCTCACTCTCAAGAAAAAGCAAGTAGCCGACCTCCGTGTCCGCGCCGGCGTCGACGGCGTCCTCCAGGATCTCCCGGTTCAAGTCGGCCAGCGCGTCACGATGGGTACTGTACTGGCTAAGGTCAGCCAGCCCTGGCGCCTCAAAACCGAACTCAAGATCCCCGAAACCCAGATGAACGAGATCAGAATCGGCATGCCTGCCGACATTGATACACGTAACGGAATCATTAAAGGTGAAGTAGCAAGAATAGATCCTGCCGCTGTGAACGGAACGGTAACGGTTGACGTACGTCTTATTGGAGAACTGCCGCAAGGCGCAAGGCCAGACCTCAGCGTCGACGGCACCATTGAGATCGAAAAGCTGACTGACGTGCTCTATGTCGAGCGCCCCGTCATCGGTCAGGCCAATGCAACGGTAGGTCTCTTCCGCGTGAATCCAGATGGCAAAGAAGCCGAGCGTGTACAGGTGAAATTCGGACGCAGCTCCGTAAACACCATCGAAGTCATGAGCGGCCTGAAATTGGGCGACAAAGTCGTGCTCTCAGACATGAGTCAATGGGATGCCCACAATCGGGTCCGATTAAATTAGCGAGTCAGATTGAACTAAGAGGAGCGAGACAAAATGAGCGAAGCACAAGACCTGTTGACCATGGACGGCGTGACCAAGGTATTCCTTACCGACGAGGTAGAAACCCACGCTCTCAGCGGCATCCACGTAAACATCAAAAAGGGTGAGTACGTCTCGATCTCCGGCCCCTCCGGCTGCGGCAAGTCGACTCTTCTCGCGATCCTCGGCCTCCTCGATTCACCATCCGGTGGCACCTACGTCTTGAATGGCCGCCCGGTCCAGAGTCTCAAAATGAGCGAGCGCGCCCGCATCCGCAATCGCGAAATCGGCTTCATCTTCCAAGCCTTCAACCTCATCGGCGACCTCACCGTTTACGAAAACGTGGAACTCCCGCTCACCTATCGCGGCATGTCAGGTGCCGAGCGCAAGAAGCGAGTCCACGAAGCCCTCGAGCGCGTCGGTATGGGCCACCGCGTCAAGCACTACCCCTCACAACTCTCCGGCGGTCAACAGCAGCGCGTCGCAGTAGCTCGCGCTCTCGCCGGCGACCCAGCCATCCTCCTCGCCGACGAACCTACCGGTAACCTCGACTCGGCCAACGGCGAAGCCGTCATGGACCTCATGCGCGACCTCCACCGCGGTGGAGCCACCATCTGCATGGTTACCCACGACAACCGATACGCCAAGTACGCCGACCGCACCATCAAGCTTTTCGACGGCCGTATCGTCGAAGAATCAAGCGAAATGGCGACAGCAGCCGAGGCCGACAGATGAAACGGCAACTCGAGCGCTACTTCGAGCTCTTCCCCATTCTCGCCATCATCCTCATCATGATGGCCGCTGAGCGCCGCCAATCGAAACTACAGCATTTAGGCTTTGGGCTGAGCGTCCCTTCAGTCGAAGTTCTGGCCCCTCGCCTAATCTTTCGTTAGTCCAAAGTCCAACTTAGTTCCCAGCGCGGCGCGCAATTCAAATGGACCCTGCAACCGCATTGCGGCATGATTGTAAAGCAATGATCGAACTTCGAAATATCGAAAAAGCCTACCAGCACGGGCCCACCAAAAGCTTCGTGTTGCGCCGCGTTGACGTCACCATCAAAGAAGGCGAATTCGTCTCCATCATGGGGCCTTCAGGTGCAGGCAAGAGCACCCTCCTCTACGTCATCGGAATGCACGATAGCGACTGGACCGGCGAATACTTTCTCATGGGCCAACCCGTCCACAAGATGAACCGCAAAGATCGCAACGAAGTCTACAAACAAAACTTCGGCTTTGTGTTTCAGAGCTACCATCTACTAGACAATCTCACCGTCGCAGAAAACATCGAGATGCCGCTCACTTACCGCAACATCAAGAAGAGCGATCGCGAAGCCGTCGTTGCCGATACCCTTGATCGTTTCCAGATGGTCGGCAAGAAAGACCTCTTCCCCAACCAGCTCTCCGGTGGCCAGCAGCAACTCGTAGGCATTGCCCGCGCCATGGTCGCCAAGCCCAAAGTTATCCTCGCCGACGAACCCACCGGTAACCTCCACACCAGCCAGGGCAAAGAGATCATGGAGATGTTCAAGAAGCTCAACGACGAAGGCACCACCATCATCCAGGTCACGCACTCTGACGTCAATGCCACCTACTGCAACCGCATCATCGAGATCCGTGACGGATGGATCGAGAAGTGAAGCCGGCCATCAAGCCCCGCATTCTAATTGCCGACGACCAGAGCGACGTACTCGAAGCCCTTCGCCTGCTTCTCAAGCCCGAAGGCTACGAAATCGAAACCGTCCCCAGTCCAGACGATGTAGTCCGCTCCCTTGAGAAGCGCGAATATGACGCCCTCATCATGGACCTCAACTACACCCGCGACACC
>CAZZGS010000231.1:0-7030 GCA_964653845.1 uncultured Bryobacter sp. | reverse complement strand
GACCTGCGCCGTCGCGAAGCGCTGACTGAAGTCGAAACACTGAAGGCCGAACGCAACGAACGCTCTAAAGATATCGGAGCCCGCAAGAAAGCAGGCGAAGATACAACGGAGCTCCAGGCCAGCGTCCGAGCCATCGGCGACCGCATCGTCGAACTCGAAAAAGGCTCAGAACAACTCGACGGCGAATTCCAGGATCTGCTCAAAGGCATCCCCAACCTTCCCCACGCAAGCGTACCCCTCGGCGGCGGTGCTGACGACAACGTCGAAGTCCGTCGTGAAGGCACCCCTGCCACCATGGATTTCGAAGCCAAGCCCCACTGGGATCTAGGCGTCGATCTCGGCATCCTCGATTTCGAACGTGCCGCCAAAGTCACCGGCGCACGCTTTGCTGTTTACTTCGGCCAGGGCGCCAGGATCGAACGCGCCCTCATCAACTTCATGCTCGACACCCACACCGGCGAGCATGGCTACATGGAAACCCTGCCTCCCTTCCTCGTCAACAGCGACAGCCTCTTCGGCACCGGCCAGCTCCCCAAGTTCGCCGACGATCTCTTCAAGTGCGAAGGCTTCGACTTCTGGCTCGCCCCCACCGCTGAAGTCCCGGTCACCAATCTTCTCCGCGATGAAACCGTCGACCTCGAAAAGCTCCCCATCAAGCTCTGCGCCTACACTCCCTGCTTCCGCAGCGAAGCCGGCTCGCACGGCCGCGACGTCAGAGGCATCATCCGTCAGCACCAGTTCCAGAAGGTAGAGCTAGTAAAGTTTGTCCATCCCGACAACAGCTACGCCGAACTCGACGCCCTCACTCACGACGCCGAAAACATCCTCCGCAAGCTCGGCCTCCCCTTCCGCACGATGGCGCTTTGCACCGGCGACATGGGCTTCTCCAGCGCCAAGACCTACGACATCGAAGTCTGGCTCCCCGGTCAGAACACCTACAAAGAAATCTCAAGCTGCTCGAATTTTGAAGCCTTCCAGGCCCGCCGCGCCGGCATCCGCTTTCGTGGCCCCAAGAAGAGCGAATACCTCCACACCCTCAACGGCAGTGGCCTCGCCGTAGGCCGCACCTGGGTCGCCATCGTCGAGAACTACCAGCAAAAAGACGGCACCATACTCGTCCCGGACGCCCTCCGCCCCTATCTAAACGCCGAAATTATCACCAAACAAGGCCTCCTCGCCTAAAAACTCCGCAATCCAAAAGCTCCCTTTAAGCTCATCTTTTGATTGAAAGATGCGATCCACAAATCCCAATTCCTTACGGGATATGTGCAACTGTCTAAACATGACGATCTATTTATATTTTTTATAAGTGATGCCACTTAATCGAAAAGTTTAAATTTTATAACAGTGTGATAATATTCCTTAAACACCCCACTTATAAGTGGGTGCAATAGCGACCTTCGCGGTCGTAAGGGAAAGGGAAAGATGAATACCAAGGGAATCGTGTACTCTCTCGTGCACAGGGCAGGCATTTGCTCGCTCGCTTTGTTAATACTTTTCACCTCGCTACTCAGCGCGCAAGAGCGCGTTGGAACAGTAGAAGGCACAATCGTGGACGCATCGGGAGCTGCCGTTGCTGGAGCTTCTATAGAGTTGAAAGGCAGCGCCTACACTAAGACAATCGAATCGAATTCGAGTGGTTCCTATCTGGTTGGAGCTGTACCGCCAGGGATATACACGCTGACGGTAACGGCAAAAGGCTTCTCGAAATTCGTTGCCAGTAATTTGGCTGTTTCCGTCGGTCGGGTTACCAGCATCAATTCCAAGCTTGAAGTCGGTCAGGTCAGCGAGAGCATTTCAGTCAATGCCGACACCATCCAGATCGATACGCAAACGAATGTCGTGTCGACCAATATCTCTGCAGATATCTATGACAAGCTGCCGAAGGGCCGGAGCTTTGATTCTTTGCTGGCGATGGCACCTGGCACAAGGCTTGAGGCCAAGGGCGGCGGCTACTCCGTCGATGGTTCAAGTGGTTCGGAGAATGTATTCGTGGTGGACGGTCTTGAAGTAACCAACATCCAGACTGGCGTTTTGAATAAACAGAACCAGGTACCGATTGAATGGATTGCGGAGACGCAGTTGAAGAGTTCGGGCATCGATGCGCAGTTTGGTGGCGGTACGGGTGGCGTGGTTTCGGCAACGACACGCAGCGGCACCAACCAGTTTCATGGTCAAGTCTCGCTTTATCTGACTGCCGATGGGATGAATGCGGGCCCCAGGCCTAGCTTACGTATTAATCCGAACAACGACGATATTGCAGACTATTTTGGCAATACCCGGGACGGCTTGCGCGGGTTGAACCCTGGGTTTCGATTGGGTGGCCCAATTATGAAGAACCGATTGTGGTTTTTCTTAAGTGCCTATCCACAGTTCGACAAGTATCAGAGAAACGTCAAATTTCTGAGCGGTCAAAACGCCGTCTACGAGCGCAAAGACCGTCAAGACTATACGCTGGGCAAGATTGATTATCAGGTCTTCTCGAAGCTCAGAACCTTCTTCGGATATCAATACAATCCCTATAGAATCCAGGGATTGTTGCCTAGCCAGCAAGGCACAGATGCCTTCGCAACTCCGTTCAGCCAGCGCGGCAGCCGGACGCCAACTACGAGCTACAACTACCAGGCTGACTACACTGCTTCAAACAGTCTGCTTTTCTCAGTGTTTGGCGGCTATCAGTACAGCAACTTTGCGGACTACGGGATCCCTCGCGGTACTCGCTATCGATATCAGAACTCAAACCGTACATTGCCTTTCACAAGCGAAATACCTGCGGACCTAATCGCGTCAGCAGGCAACTTTACGCCCGACAACCGGCAGACCACGCAAGACATTTATAAGCGCGACAACGTAAACATTATGGGCAGCTGGCTCTTGAATAAGGGGGGACAGCACAATATCAAGTTTGGCTGGACCTTCAATAAGATGAGCAATTCACCCGTTGCAGGCGCTTGGGCGGATGGCTATATCTTTGTCTACTGGAATCAAGGACGTAATGCACTGACCACGCCGGAGCGTGGTGCCCGCGGACCCTATGGCTACTACATCAACCGGTCATTTGCTACTCAGGGTGACGTCAGCGGCCGCAATCAGGGCCTCTTCTTCAACGACAGTTGGAGAGTTAACAAGAAGTTGACTTTGAACCTTGGGATCCGAACCGAGGATGAGTTCATTCCGAGCTACCGCACCGATAGCGGAATCGCCAGTAAAGCCATTTCATTTGGGTGGGGCAAGAAGTTTGCTCCGCGCGTAGGATTTGCCTATGACCCGAGCGGCGAAGGCAAGATGAAATTCTTCGGCAGCTATAGCGTTTACTACGATTTGTTCAAGTACGAGTTGCCCCGCGGCAGCTTTGGCGGCGACAAATGGAAAGACTACTACTACACGCTCACGACGACGAATATTCGCGACATTAAGGTTGCCCCCGGATCGGTCGGAAACGCAGGTACCTTCCCTGGCCGATTGATTGAAGTGGTGGACAACCGCATTCCTTCGAACGATCCGACCAATAACTTGATCGATCCGAACCTGAAGCCGATGAAAAATCACGCTTTCGATTTCGGTTTTGAGAAAACGTTTGCCGGAAACTATTTGTTCCGCTCACGCTACTCGCACAAAGCACTCTTGCGGGCTATTGAAGACGTCGGAATCTTAACTCCTCAGGGTGAGCAGTATTACATCGCCAACCCTGGGTTTGGTTATACGATCGACCCGAAGAGATTCCCCGCAGGCTACCCGGCCAATGTAACGCCAAAGGCCAAGCGTCAATATGATGCCGTGGAACTCTCGGTAAGCCGGCGCTTCGCGCAAGTCTATTTGAACGCAAGCTATACGATTAGCCGCCTCTACGGGAATTATTCCGGACTGGCGAGTTCGGACGAAAATGGCCGAACCAGCCCTAACGTGAACCGCTATTTTGACGAGCCCTGGATGGTTTACGACAAGGCCGGCAAATTAGTGGAAGGCCGGCTGGCCACGGATCGCCCACACACTTTCAAGGTCTTCACCAGCTATGACAAGAAGTGGATGGGTGGGACTACTCACCTTGCGCCTGTCATCAACTTGTTCAGCGGCACGCCGTTGACAACGGAACTCGGTCTCTCGGGCGTGCCGGTTTATCCAAACGGACGCGGCGATCTGGGAAGGACACCCGTCTTCTTCCAGGGCGACTTCTTGCTTAGCCACGATGTCAAGTTGAAGAGCAGCGAATCGAAGTACTTCCGATTCGAACTCAACGTAGTCAATCTGCTCAACAATGCGGTCGTGACCAACAAGAACACATCACTAAACCATCCGAACGACGGCGACATTCAGTTCGACAACACTGCGGATATCTTCAAGGGCTACAGCAACTTTGCCGCCTTGCAGAAAGCGCAGGAGATTCGTACGAATCCGCAGTTTGGGAGAGCCAGTGCATTCCAGGGTCCTCGGACTCTTCGCCTCGGCTTCCACTTCTTCTTCTAAAAAGAAGTCGAATCCAAAATCAGTCGGCGCAGCTCTCCAGGGCTGCGCCGTCTGTTTTTTGTTAGCCTAATAGATTGGCTGCCAGCGAAGCGATCGTGCTTCGAACCTTCCCCCTAAAGGAAGCCGACCTCATCGTCAGCTTCTTCACACGCGACCACGGGAAATTGCGAGGTGTGGCCAATCGGGCGAGGAAACCCAAAGGTGGCTTTGGGAGTTCTCTCGAACGGTTGAGCCAGGTGCAAATTCACTATACAGCGCGAGAAAACCGGGAACTGGTTCGAATTGATCACTGCGACCTTCAACATTCGCAGTTTGAGTTGAGCCGTGTGTATTCGACTGGCGTAGCCCTGGACGTAATGGCCGAAATCAGTGAACATTTATTACCCCTGGCGGAAGTCAATGAAAAGTACTTCCGGCTGATGGGCCGTGTTCTCGAATTCATGCGCCTGCGCGGAGAATCCGGGGTCTGGCAAGCCGTCACTTACTTCGAAGTTTGGGCAGTCCGCCTCAGCGGATTCCTGCCCGAAGTCCAACTCAGCGCAGAATCAGCAGGCATTCTCTCGGAGATCCTCAAGACAGGCGTCGAAAAGATGCCCGAGCGCGAATGGACACAACAAACAGCGCGAGACCTGCGAAGAGCTATGGTCCGGCTGATCGAAGCACACATTGAGCGGAGGCTGCTAGCGGCCCCGATGCTGGAGGATTTGGCATGAAGACCTATCAGGAAATGATTTTCCGCCTAAAGCAGTATTGGGCAGATCGAGGCTGCATCATCACAGAGCCTTACGATGTCGAAGTTGGTGCCGGCACCATGTGCCCCGAAACCTTCCTGCGCGTCCTCGGCCCCGATGAATACCGCGTCGCCTACGTACAACCCAGCCGCCGCCCAGCCGACGGCCGTTACGGCGAAAACCCCAACCGTCTCTACAAACACTCCCAGCTTCAGGTCATTCTGAAGCCCACCCCCGAAGACGTCATCGAACAGTACCTTGGCTCGCTCGTTGCCATCGGCATCGACCTCAAAAAGCACGACATCAAATTCGAAGAAGACAATTGGGAATCCCCTACCCTGGGCGCCTGGGGCATCGGCTGGCAGGTCATGCTCGACGGCATGGAAATCACGCAGTTCACTTACTTCCAGCAATGCGGCGGCGTAGATCTCGATCTCGTCCCCGCCGAAATCACCTACGGCCTCGAACGCCTCTGCGCCTTCCTCCAGGACAAAGAAAGCGTCTACGACATCCAGTGGACCGACGCCTTCCAGTACGGCCAGGTCCGCCTCAAAGAAGAACAGCAGTTCAGCGTCTACAACTTTGAAATGGCCGACGTCCCAACCCTCTGGAAGCTCTTCGAACTCCACGAAGGCGAATGCCAACGCCTGATCGACCTCTACCGAAGCCTCGAAACCGGCAAAGAACGTTTCCCTGTCCTCCCCACCTACGACCAGGTTTTGAAGTGCTCGAACCTCTTCAACCTCCTCGATGCCCGCGGTGCTATCAGCGTCACAGAGCGCGTCGGCGTAATCGGCCGCGTCCGCAAGCTCGCCGTCGGAGTTGCAGGCCTCTGGGTAGACCAACAGTTCACACCGCGTGAGGTGGCAGCATAATGGCAACCAAAGACTTGCTCCTCGAAATCGGCGTCGAAGAAATTCCCGATTGGATGATCGTAGATGGCCTCGCTCATCTGTCTGCAAAACTAACCGAACTGGTCGCCCAACTCGGCGGCAAAGTGACGCTGGCCGACGCAACCCCGCGCCGCCTCGTAGTGCAGCTATCAGGCCTCGCCGAACGTGAAGCCGACCGTGAAGAACTCATCAGCGGCCCGCCAAAGCAAGCGAACACCCAGGCCGTCGAAGGCTTCGCCAAGAAAAACGGAGTCACATCCGCCGACCTTGAATTGATAGAGACCGCCAAAGGCACGTACTACAGCTTCCGCAAACAGGTCGCCGGCAAGACAGCCATAGAAATCCTCGCCAGCGGCCTCCCAGGCCTCATCCTCGGCATCCCCTGGCCCAAGACCATGCTTTGGCCCGGCAAAGGCGGCGCACGCTTCATCCGCCCCATCCGCTGGCTCCTCTGCCTTTTGGGTGAAGAAGTAGTCCCCTTCACGATCAACGGAATCGCCTCCGGCAACCAAACCGCCGGCCACCGCCAGCTCGGGGGCCACCGCATCCCGGTCACCATCTCGAGCTTCGAGGACACTCTCCGCAAGAACTTCGTAATCCTGCGTGCCGCAGAGCGCCGCGCAAAGATAGTCGACAACCTGCCCCCAGGTGTAAAACCCGACGCTGCCCTCCTCGAAACCCTCACCTACATAACGGAATATCCAACCCCGATCGTTGGCGAATTCGCCGAAGACTACCTCAACCTCCCCGAAGAGGTCCTCGTAACGGTGATGCGCTTCCACCAGAAGTACTTCAGCGTCAACGACGCCTCAGGCAAACTGGCAGCAAAATTTGTAGCGGTCATGAACACGGCCAGCGACGAGGAAGGCCTCGTCAAGCACGGCAACGAGCGCGTGCTGCGAGCCCGCTTCAACGACGCCCGCTTCTTCTACAACGTCGATC
>CAZZGS010000230.1:6459-7055 GCA_964653845.1 uncultured Bryobacter sp. | reverse complement strand
GCGGCGCAGCATGGCAATCAAATGATCGTCGAAACTCATTCGGACCATCTGCTGAACGGCGTTCGCTTGGCTGTTCGCGATGGTCGAATCAATCCGGATGACGTCGCAATCTACTTCTTCGCGCCGAAGGCGGAATCTCATGTCACCCGCTTGGCACTCGACAAATCGGGACGCATTAGCGATTGGCCTGCGGGCTTCTTCGATCAGGCAGAAAAAGACTTGGCAACTCTTGCCGGGTGGAACTAAAGGCGATACAAGAGAAATCTCATGGAATGGCACTTAAATGACCTTTCGTTGCACGGGCAGTTCGCGAGCCCACAAGACTTTCGGACCGCACTCGAGCCGATCCTCAAAGCAAGGGCTAACGCGGCCGCTGTAGCTGCCAAACTCTTCACTTCAAGAGAATTCTCATTTCGACCGGCTACGCCCGACATGAATCTTAGGGAAGCTGTGCTCGCGATCCGGGACCAGAATTTTGTACGCCAGACACTTTCATGGCTGGATCGTGCTGGTCCTTTCGGGGATGATGATAGGGTTCACCTTCCAGAGGATTGCTTTGAACATGACGGATCTGATGTGACGAACCTGGGCTTGGG
>CAZZGS010000230.1:0-6449 GCA_964653845.1 uncultured Bryobacter sp. | reverse complement strand
GCGGCTCGACGTCACCTGGCGTTTCGCGCCACTTCCGTATTCAGTCTAATAAGCGAACGGTTTCAATACTCTCCGCTAAAAGTTGATTACGCACTTCCCGAAGAGCCCCTCGGCGTGATACTTATTACCAATTCCTGGCATATTGAAGATCTCCTTGGATCTACAAACAATATGCCCTCCTCTTGGTCGGCATTGTTGCAATACTCCAGTCAGGAGTTTACGAATTTAGTATTTTCGGATGATATCCTTAGCCAACTGGCGCCATTTCCCTGCAATCCCGTAATCGTGGAAAGAGCATTGGAACTCTTCGAAGTACTTCAATCGTTGGCGACAGAGACAAACGCAGATGGTTCATTGACACCTCATGGACATGAACTCCATCAAGTCTACTTCCAGGGGCACGCGCCAAAGTTCACCGATGAGTCAGACTCCAACAAGCGAGACTTTAAGTCCGATCTGACTTTCAAAGATCCGTCCGATCCCGGCAAAAACATATTCTGCCCGTGGCACGGAAAGATCAAACAACAACAGTTTCGTATTCACTTTGAATGGCCCCGTCCCGCTGGCCAAACTCAAATCAAGCTTCTCTATTTCGCAGACAAAATCACTAAGCACTGAGATGGAATTCCGTATTGCCGACACCTTCACCGACTCTCTAGGCAAACTCACCAACGAGGAGCAAAAGGCTGTCAAAACCACGGCTTTCGACCTGCAACTCAACCCCGCCCTTCCCAGCCTCCAATTCCACAAACTCGACAAAGTCCGCGATTCCAATTTCGCCTCCATCCGCGTCAACCTCGACATCCGAATCATCGTCCATCGCTCCGCCTCCAGCCTGCTCCTCTGTTACGTCGATCACCACGACGAAGCCTACAAATGGGCCCAGCGCCGCAAACTGGAAACACACCCTAAAACTGGCGCCGCCCAACTCGTCGAGATCCGCGAAACCGTCAAAGAAATCGAAGTCCCCATTTACATCGATTCTCCGGCCCCCAAACCTCCGCTCTTTCGCAACATCCCCGCAGAGACCCTCCTCGCCTACGGCGTCCCTGTAGAATGGCTCCCAGATGTCCAGGCAGCCAACGAAGACTCGCTGCTCGCCTTGACCGATCATCTCCCTAGAGAAGCCGCAGAAGCCCTGCTCGAACTAGCCACCGGCAACACTCCCGCTACGCCAGAGAGGATCACCACCGATCCCTTCAACCACCCGGACGCCAAACGCCGCTTCCGCCTCCTCGAATCCAGTGAAGAACTGGAGCGAGCCCTCGCCAACCCTTGGGAGAAGTGGACCATCTTCCTCCACCCGAAACAAAATGCAATCGTCCAAAAGGGATTCAACGGCCCCGCCCGAGTTTCCGGCTCAGCCGGAACGGGCAAAACCATCGTTGCCCTCCACCGCGCAGTCTATTTGGCCAAGGCTGATGAAAACTCGCGAGTCCTTCTAACCACCTTCTCCGATCCTCTTGCCCAGGCTCTCCACATCCGTCTCCGCCGTTTGATCGGGAATCAGCCGCGATTGGGCGATCGCATCGAAGTCCATTCCTTGGATTCAATCGCGCACCATCTTTACAAGCTGCACATTGGCAAACCAAAACTCATCGAAACATCTGCTCTCGAAACACTTCTGCTCGACTCCAGCAGGAAGCTCCCGGATCACAAATTCTCGCAAGCATTCCTCCGATCAGAATGGAGTAACGTGGTCGACGCTTGGTGCCTCGATACTTGGGAATCCTACCGGGACGTGGTCCGCTTGGGCCGCCGCACCAGACTCCCCGAGAACCAGCGCAAAACCCTTTGGCGGATCTTCGAACCAGTCCTCAACCATCTTAAATCGAATAGCCTGCTGACGCCCTCACAGCTCTACACGAGCCTTGCTGGCAAGCTGGCAAAGATGAAAACCAAACCATTCGAGCACATCATCGTGGATGAAGCCCAGGACCTCAGCGTGGCTCAACTCAAGTTTCTGGCCTCGATGGACCCGGCCAAACCCAACCGCCTATTCTTCGCCGGCGACCTCGGACAACGCATCTTCGAGCAACCCTTTTCATGGAAGGCTTTGGGAGTAGACATCCGTGGCCGATCAAGCACGCTGAAGGTAAACTACCGCACCTCCCATCAAATCAGAAGCCAGGCCGACCGGCTACTCGATAAGGAGCTATCAGACGCCGACGGCAACAAGGAAACAAGAACGGGAACAGTCTCAGCATTCAACGGCCCTGAACCCAAGATTGCTCGCTACCCAACCAGCCAAGCCGAATCCCAAGCCATCACCGAATGGCTGAAAGCAGAACTATTTGCTGGCACAACTCCGCAGTCAATAGGAATCTTCGTCCGATCGAGAGCAGAACTCAATCGAGCTAAATCCGCCGTCGAAAACGCCAGCCTCGAATACGCCATCCTCGACGACAACATGCTCCAAGGCACCAACCGGGTCTCGATCAGTACAATGCACTTGGCCAAAGGCCTGGAATTCCAATCGGTAGCGGTAATGGCCCTCGACGAAGACGTAATCCCATCCGCCGAACGCATTGAATCCCTAGCCGACCAATCCGACATCGAAGAAGCCTACAACACCGAGCGCCACCTCCTCTACGTAGCCTGCACCCGCGCCCGAGACCGCCTCCTCCTCACCGCCACCATCCCCGCATCCGAGTTCCTCGACGATCTGACCCCGGATGACAAAAGGCTTCGAAAAAAGTGATCACTCTCTACAGCAGTGGTGACGCAAGCGATTTCGATTTGGATGGATCAGTGTTGCCCAAGCCTCAGTTTGACAAGCTCAAACATAACGTCTTGCAGATTCTGACAAAACGAGGCAATTCGAATGCGGCTGAGCTTTTGCGGGCCACACCTTTCGAATTAATCCATTACTCGAATGTCTTTGGCGATGACTTTTATTTGCTGCACGCGTGGCTTCCTCTACCTCAGTACGAGGGCTTTCGACTCCTTGCGGAGTCATCAAAAACAGACTTTAGGTTGATTGCCGAGACATTTATGGCCTGGGGGACAGCCTCTTCAGACACCTCCGTCCCTGCCTCGAATGGGATTTCCCTGCCGCTACCCACCAGCATCTTCTAAGTGAATGCCTTCACGACGAACGTCCTCTTTTCCGACAACCGCAAGGCCGCCAAACAGCCCTGAACGAAAAAGGCTGGGTATTACGATTACCGGACTAACATCCACCACGCCCTCAAAAAGAAATCCTTCCGCAGCGACCATCTGAAAGAATTTGTCGAAGCCTACAACCCCAAGAACCGCCACAAGCGCCAGCCCACCTGGAACCCCGACTGGGCCATCGCCTTCAAGCAAGGCACGGTAAAGCACATCTATTTCATCGCCGAAACCAAAGGCGATATCTCCTCTATGCAGCTAAGAGAAATCGAAAAATCCAAGATCGACTGCGCCCGCAAATTCTTCGCCAAAATATCATCGGTTCAAGTCCGTTACGATCCGGTCACCAGCTACTCAAAGCTAATGGAGTTGGTGAGATAGTGAGGTATGCTCACAATCCGACTAACGCAGGGGGCCAGATCTGGCAGCCAAAAGCACACGTCTTTTATCGAATCGAATGTCGGATTCCAGCGCCAACCTCACCAAAGCCGCCCCAACCCGAAACATCGCACTGGGCATACTTTTCGCCAATCCCTCTCTAGCCCTGCAAATCAAGGAATTATTAACGGATCTCACGGATAAGGAGATTTTATTCCGCTTATGAGCACTACTCCCATACCTGTGCAGCCCTCGCCTTTAATCGTAGGAGAACTCTTCAGCTTCCTGCTGCCGCGACTGGAAGATCCAAACCAGCGGCAACTTCCAGCCTGGCCACCAGACGTCTTCGGCCTCATGTCGGCTCTCATCCAACGGTCGGGTGCCTACATCCAAGCCCTGCAAAAATGGCCTGCACCGCGTTGGAGCATCCCTTCCGCATTGGGATATGCGAAATGGTCCAGTAATCTGGGCGGCGAATGGAAGAAGGCATACTTTCTCGATAAGCCTGCTCCTGACATGGTGAACAGCATCTGGAATTCCTTCATCAAGAACGCTTGGGGAATTCCAGTTCAGGCCTTCAGTCACCAACAACACCTTGCACACGATGCGCTCCTTCTCCTTGCTCTGGCAGATGAAGCTTCTGCAGGTCTAGGCACTGCGAATGGATTACATCAGGCGGGTCTATTCGGGAAAGAGAACTTGCAGTTTTGGATGCAGTCGCTTTACTTGAACCAGGCGCACCCATTGCTCTTTCAGAGCGAACTCGACACTTCACGCATAACAATCTTGGGAAAGCGGCGTACTCCCCAATCAGGGCTGAACGTTCGTTCACTCTCTCATAACCTTTGCGCGATTGAAGGCTGCGAAGTTGCAGCTTCATGGCGCGTGGATCATGATCTTCAAGAGAAAGCTTCCAGCATGAATGTGCTGCTCTTTCCTTGGCCCTTTAACATTTCACCGAAGGCCTTCAGGCCAGTTGCTCCTGCTCCCGAAGAAATGTCCAATATGCCCAATGGATTTGGTTTTTTCACATATGACCCGGATTCTTCGGCAGATGTCTACAAAGCGCTCGAACAGGCATTGGAAAAGGCCTTGCAACAAGTAGACAAAATTCATCTCGTGGTGCTCCCCGAGTGCGCAGTCAACGAAGCCGAATGGGAAACTCTAAGCAGTCTAGCCAAGAAACGAGGCTTCATAATGATTGCTGGGGTTTCCAAGCCTGCCAATAGCGATTTCGAGGCTGGGCAGAATGAGGTTAAAATTCGAGGTGCATTTTCCTTACAAGCTTCACAGCGCAAACACCACCGCTGGCAGTTGGACAGATCTCAAATTGTGAACTACCAATTGGGCTCCAGACTCGAACCCGAAACTAGATGGTGGGAGTATATCGGACTCGGAAATCGGGAGATTATCGTACATCAGTTGAATTCATGGCTTTGCCTTATGCCGCTCATTTGCGAAGATCTTGCGCGACCCGATCCAGTGGGTGAGATTGTGCGTAGCGTCGGACCAGACCTGGTAATTGCACTGCTCATGGATGGTCCTCAGCTCATGACCCGTTGGACGGCACGCAACGCGATTAACCTTGCAGATGACCCTGGCTGTTCCGTCCTCACCCTCACCAGTCTCGGCATGATCGATCTTTCAAATACTCGCCAGAAAAACCCAAGAATCGTGCCTGCACTGTTTAAGGATCCGGTCAATGGCGCTCATGAGATTGAGTTCCCTGCCGGAACACACGCCGCTGTCGTCACCTTGAATCGTTCTCCACGCAACGAGTGGACTGCCGACGGGCGCCCCGACGAAATGAGCAACTCCTGTCCAACGCTGGGTGGCATCCGTTTCCTGAAGCTGAACCTCCCTACGAATGGGGCATAATTAAGAGAGAGGGCGACATGTCCGAAAAAGAACGAGCTCTGTTCAAAATCAAAGACAACTTTGCTTCTGTGGAATTAAAGCCGCAAGAGAGTCATATGCTCGCAATCCTGGTAAAGATGCAGGATATCCCTCAAGATCTGCATCAACAACTGGAAGGCTCCATGGATAAAATCCAGGCCCAGCCTGCAGCCCGTGAAGTCGCCGAAATTTTCATGGGCAAAAAAACGCCTGGCGAAGTTTCCGATCCTGCTCATGATCTCTATGTATGGCTGATGCTCTGGGCAGGAAAAGAAAACGAAATTCCTCAGCCCGTTGCATCCTAGTCACCCTGACTATCCCGCTTATGTCAAGGACCACAAGCTTGGTCGGCGACTATTGAACCAAATTTAAAACAGGGAACGGCGCAAGGAGATGTGAAAGCTCGGCACATGCAGGATCCACGCGTCAGCTTGGGCGCTCGCCGAATTTCACGCTGTCCTTCATCGCCGCGTACGCGAAGGCTTAGCCTCTGTCGAGGAGACCGCAGGCCAAACATCTGGCCGAGTCTCTAGATTCGCTAACCGCGCGTGATAGTGCGCAGATCATCAAGACTCTGCTTCAATTCTGCTCGATTCGTCCAATACTCTTGCTTAAAAAGGCATCAGCCTGGCCCGTCCCTTAAGAAACCCCCAATAAAACCGCGCCTTTGGCTTAAAGCCCACCCCACGAATTCGCCCCATATTGCCCAAGGCGAACTCCCAACGAAATCCTCTATCTAACTGCAAATCAACCACTTCAGCTATACCCTCAACAAAAGCATCACTCTCCAGATCTGGTGAATTTCTGCCTGGGACAGGTCGACACCTTCAAGCCTCGCAATGCAGATTCCACCCCCTGGAATTACCGCTCCCCCTCTTACCCGGCACCAAACTCCGCTGCTCTTTTCTTTCGTGTGCCGCCATCAGCGCTTCGTTCTTCGACAAGCAACAATCCCGTCTCAATCCATACCGCAGCGCGAGCTTCCACCTTCTCACGCCGCTCAGACCGAAATCATCGCAAGCTTCTCATCCAGCGTTTGACTCATCTCAATTTCCCTCTCCGCT
>CAZZGS010000229.1:6795-7083 GCA_964653845.1 uncultured Bryobacter sp. | reverse complement strand
CATCCGTTACTGTGCCGGTCAATCGTGATGTAGTGCCTTGACCGAAGAGGACAAGACTGGAGAGAGCAAGAGCAAACAGAGCCCGGACACAACTTTGCATATCCTATTATTTTAACCAAGTTGCAACATATTTCGCTAGCTTAAACTATCGGCCAGGCTGAAGATCGGCAGATATAGTGCGATCAAAACGAATGCCACGAAGGCACCCATGAAGATCATGATCACTGGTTCGATCAGGCTCAGCACCGCCGCCAGCTTATTTTGCACGTCTTCTTCGTAGAATTCGGC
>CAZZGS010000229.1:4895-6785 GCA_964653845.1 uncultured Bryobacter sp. | reverse complement strand
ACTTCCATCATGTCCACTGCGAGGTCGGGAAATATTCCCGTCTTTTTGAGAGACGTCGAAAGCGGCTGACCCTCGCGAACCAGCTGGCTGGCCGTTGCCAGCGCCTTACGGATCAAAACACTCGAAACAGATTCACCGGCAGTATGAATCGCCTGCAATAAAGGGATTCCGCCTACCAGCAAAGTGCTTAACACACGCGCCAACTGCGCCACCTGGAACTTGGTCCAGATCTCGCCAAACATTGGGAATCCCATCTTGACTTGGTCGAGTCGCTCTTGTGCCGCTGCTGTTCTCGACCAGAAATATATACCCACTCCCGCCGCCACAATCCCTAGAAAGCCCACCAATACATAAGTACTAGCAGTTGTACTGATCGCCACCAGGATCTTGGTTGGCGTCGGCAACTCAGCATTCAAGGTGCTGTACAATTCCGAGAATTTCGGCACGACGAAGGTGATCAAAAACACGATCAGCGCAAGAACGAGCGAGAAGAGCAGGGCAGGGTAGATCAGTGAAGTCAGCAGCTTCTTTTTCACACTCAGCGCCAGTTTCTGATAGATGATGTAGCGCTCCATCACCTCGGCCAGGCTGCCGGCCCGCTCGCCGGCCATGATCGTTGTGATGTACATCGGAGGGAAAAGATTTTGACTCTGGAAGGCGGACGAAAGCAGTGTTCCTGTTCTGACCTCATCCCGCACGGCTGTCATCGGCCCGCGCAATTTGTCATCGGTCAGGCGCTCGGCCAACAGGTCCAGCGCCTTCAAAATGGGCAAACCGGCCTTGATCAGAGTGACAAATTGCTGATTCAGGATCAGGAATTTTTCCATATCCACTTTGCGCCCGCGGGGTCCGCTTCCAGCTGCACCCTTGGCCGACACGGAGTAAACCAGAAAGCCATCGCGCGAATAGCGTTCGCGCAACTCGGCCTCATTGCGCGCCACTGCCGATACCTGGTGCACCTGCCCGCGCGCATCCGCGTACTTTAAGACGAATTCAGCCATTGCTACCCAGTATGACGAGTGCAGGCTCTCTAGCGTGCACTCGCAACCTGGTACTGCATGGATGTTGCAGTCTGCCTTAACCCTACATTGACTAACAATGGCCTGTCATCGCCGCAGGCGCACACTCTGTGATCAGCTTCGGCAGTCAGTCCCGTCGCGATCCGTGGCGCTGGCGTGCGCAATCCAAACCAACTTGTCACCACCAACTCGCCGTCCACTTCTTCGAGTTCCGCACGGCTACCTTGAAAATGCATTCCCTGGTGTACGCCACATTCCACTGCCAGTAATTCGCCGTCCAGACCAAGCCACTGTTCAAAGATAGGCACCCCAAGACAATGCCAAAGCATGTCACGTTCTCCGGGATAGAGGAACCCCTCCTCAAGCCCCTGCAGCACCACTACTGCCTCGCATAAGTGCGGCAGCGCCAGTGCACGAGCCTCTATCAAGGCGCAAATCCGTCGTAATTCGGCTGGAGCGGCCGCCAGCATTCGGGTCTCACTCAAATGGAGTCGTCGGATTGCTCCCTCATCCAGTCGGCTAACCCCTTTGGGCAGTCGAAACTTCTTACCCACAACCACGCCGCATTTTGTTTCGAAGGGGAGCCGCAAGCTAGCACTAGCTTTTGCCGCCCTGGCATTCAGAAACTGAGTTTTGCGATCAAGCACCAGCCGAATAGGTAATATCGGCAGATCCTTTAGTGTCCGCGCACTTAGCAATTCTTCCGCCCTGTCTCGCTGGGACAGGTAAGGAGTTGCCAGCGCTGCGTTCACCAAACGCCTCCACTTCTCCTCTTGACTCAGCTCCACAGCCGGGCTGACGGTTTCGATCTGACGTATCCACCAAGGATTCCCGCGAACGCGCAAAACCACATTCATGCATAGGACTAGTG
>CAZZGS010000229.1:0-4885 GCA_964653845.1 uncultured Bryobacter sp. | reverse complement strand
GGACTAGTGCTGCCAGTACTCCGAAATTCTCCCGAAACTATCGAAGCTTAAAACAACTGTGCGCTTTCGCCGCCACTTGCAAAACTCTGCGGCCTCGTTAACCCCGTCGCAAGAGCCAACTGTGTCAAGCCCGCCACGTTGTTGACATTCAGCTTCTTCATCATCGCCTTGCGATAAGACCGGACCGTCTGCACGCTCAAATCGAGCATGACCGCGATTTCTTTGCTCGTCTTGCCCTCGGCGATCAATCGCAATACCTGAATTTCACGAGGCGAGAGATCCGCCAGCGGTAAGGCCTGCGTGCTCTCATCCACTGTCCCTTTTTGAATCCGCTCAAGCAATCGATCCGACACCTTGGGGCTTAAATAAGTTCCGCCCTGAGACACCATTCGTAAGGCCTGGATCAAGTCCCCATCAGAGGCCCGCTTCAAGACAAAGCCTCGCGCCCCTGCTTTAACCGCGCTAATTACCGAGTGTTCATCGTCGTACATCGACAACATCATCACCTTGGTGTCCGGGTTATGGCGAAGCATCTCGATGGTCGCCTCAATCCCGCTCATGCCTTGCAAGTTGATATCCATCATCACCACATCCGGTCTCAACTTGCGCACCAGCTGCACTGCATCTACGCCAGAATCCGTCTCGCCCACCACCTCAAGATCCACGGCAGGTTTCAGGATCGCTTTGATCCCGTCCCGCATGATCTTATGGTCGTCAACGATGAGAACCCGAATTGGCATAGTAGATCCTGATTGTAGTCGCTTGTGGACCGCTTTGGAGTAAAACTCCTCCAGCATCTGCCAGCGCCTTTACATATTCCGAGATTTCCCCCGCCCCATCCAGCTTCACACCCTCAGCATTTACCACCGCTTTGGCTGGTTCCAGTGCCTCTACAATTCGAAAGGTTGCCTGCGTCGCCGCAACAGGCCACTTGGGTGAAACATCACCTTCGAACCGAAAGCCCTTCTTCATCCTTGCCAGTTGTGACAATCCCGCTACTAACCCACACTTGGCAACAACGGCTCCCCCCAGACTCGCCTGCGCCTCACGAAATCGCTCGAGAAGATCATCGAGGGTTGAGGTGAGTGTCTCCAGTTCATCGGGCGCAACCCCATCCAGCACGGAAAGCTGCAGTGCAATCGAAGTCAACACCTGCCCCGCGTCATCATGCAGCAATTGCGCAAAGCGCTGCGTCAGCTCTTCATGCCGACGCAGCAACTCCGCAAATGCTTCCTGCTCGCGCATCTAGTTCTTGCGCGCGAGAACCTTGTGCACAGCCGTCACGATATCCTTCGCGAGTAAGCCATACTTTTCCACCACTGCTTCAGGCGTACCGCTCTCGGCATAGGTGTTATCGACACCGACAAACTCCATCACGCAGGGCGTCGTCTCCGACGTTACCTGAGCGACACGGGAACCGATTCCGGTATCCTTCAGATGCTCCTCGGCCACAACGATCGCCCGGCATTCCTTTGAAGCACGTTCAATCGCAGCGCGGTCGATGGGCTTGATGCTGTAGAGGTCAATCACGCGAGCCGAGATTCCTGCGGCGTCCAGTGTCTCGGCTGCACGCAAGGCTTCAGCCACCAGCAGGCCGTTAGCGAAGATCGCAACGTCCGTGCCAGCCAACAGCTCAGTGCTGCCACCGATGTGGAACTCGGCACCCGGCTCATAAACATGCGCTGCCTTCGAGCGTCCAGCGCGAACAAACACCGGGCCGACATGTTCTGCGGTCATGTGAATCGCAGCCGTCATCGATACTTCGTCGCAAGGCGCAAGCACCGTAAAGCCAGGCAGATTGCAGGCGAGGCTCAAGTCCTCGATCGACATCTGCGACGGGCCATCTTCGCCAATCGAGATGCCGCTGTGCGTACCAACCACTTTGAGGTTCACGTTCGGATAAGCGGCCGTAACGCGCAACTGTTCAAAGCCCTTGTTGATTACGAATGCCGAGAAGCTCGATACAAAAGGAATCTTGCCGGCTGCCGCCAGACCGGAGCCCACTGCCACCATGTTGCTTTCGGCGATTCCGCACTGGATAAAGCGCTCGGGGAATTCTTTGGCAAAGAAATGGGTGTTGGTCGACTTCGATAAGTCCGCATCGCAAACCACTACATCCGGGTTCTTTCTGCCTATCTCAGCCAGCGCCTTGCCAAACGCTTCACGCGTGGCCGGCCCAATCTTCAGTTCGTATTTCTTAGACAAAGCCATTAGGCAAGCTCCTTCAGCGCAAGTTCTAATTCATCCTTCGAAGGTGCTGTTCCATGCCACTTCGGATTGTTCTCCATGAACGAAACTCCCTTACCCTTGATCGTGTTCGCCAGGATCACGGTCGGCTTGCCCTTCACAGTCTCTGCTTCATGGAAGGCCTTCTGCACGGCCTCGATGTTGTGGCCGTCGATGTTGATCACGTGCCATCCGAAGCTCGTCCACTTGTCTACGAGCGGATCTAGCGGCATAATGTCTTTTACAAAGCCATCGAGCTGAATCTTGTTCCAGTCCACGATCGCAACCACATTGTCGATCTTGTGGAATGCGCCAAACATGGCCGCTTCCCAGATCTGACCTTCCTGAATTTCACCATCGCCAAGCACCACAAAGGTGCGTGACGGGCTTCCGTTGAAGCGTGCTGCAAGCGCCATACCCAGCGCAACGCTCAGGCCTTGGCCGAGTGACCCGGTCGAAGCTTCCAGCGCAGGAATGAACCGCATGTCCGGGTGCCCCTGATAAATCGATCCCAGTTGGCGAAAAGTGTTCAGCTTGTCCACCGGGGTATATCCGCATTCGGCCATTACCGAATAGAGCACAGGGCAGGCATGCCCCTTGCCCAGGATGAAGCGGTCGCGGTCGGACCACTTCGGGTTTGCCGGGTCATGCTTCATGATGTCGAAGAAAAGCGTGACTACTAGTTCTGTCGCGGAAAGGCTCCCGCCGGGATGTCCGCTTTTGGCTGCGGTGATCATCTCGAGAATGTGTCGGCGCACAGTCTTCGAGATGGCCGCCAGCTCAGCGGGATTGCTCGTTTTTGTCATGTACTTCTTTTGATGTTAGCGAAGGCTGGCCATAAATAGGGTGCAGTCATCGAATAGCGAGACTCCAGAGTGCTTTTGAATCTCTGCCTCAATCTCTGGTAGCGCCTCCTGAGGAGACAAATGCGCCGTATTCTGGAACAATTCGAGCAATCGGTCCTCGCCAAACTCCTCACCGGTTGCACTCTGGGCTTCTACCGCGCCATCGGAATAGACAAGCAAGCGGTCGCCCTCGTCCATCTTGACCCTGCCCGTCTCAGCCGACCAAAACGGAAATGCACCCAAAACCAGGGCACTCGATTCCAGCATTTTCACTTCACCATTCCGCTTTCGCAGTAATGCCGGCGGATGTCCGCAATTGATGTAACTCAACTCGTGTGAAGCTTCATCGAGGTCGGCATAAAACGCAGTCGCAAAGCTTTCGGGAGAAGTGGATTCATGAAACTGCGCATTCACCGCCCGCAAGACTGGCTCTGGCGCAGCATCATCCCTATAGGCGTGGCTTCGAAAGAGTGCCTGCAGGTTGGCCATCAACATCGCCGCCGGCACACCCTTGCCACTTACGTCGGCCACGACAAACCCAAAATGTCCGCGCCGCTTTTCAAAAAAGTCGTAATAGTCCCCGGATACCTCGCGTGCCGGCAAGAAGCGGCAGGCATAGCGCAAAGCCTTTTCGCCCCCGGTACTGTTTGGAAGCAAACTCTTTTGCACCCGCCGGGCCCCGGCCATCTCCCGATCCTCTACCTGACCCGCTGCTGTCCACTTGGCTACAATCTGCAACAATCGGTCATTGTTCCACGGCTTTTCTACAAAGTCGCTAGCCCCACGTTGCATCGCCTGCACCGCCAGACTCACATCACCCCAGGCTGTCATCGCGATCAATGCTGCCGGAACCCGCTGCTCTCGCAATGCAGCAATCAGATCGAGACCCTCTTCGCCACTGGTTGTGTCTCGCGTGTAATTCATGTCCAGCAAGATGACGCTAGCCTGTTTTTGCACCGCTACTTCAATCAAAGCCGCTGGCCCATCGAAGCATTCCACGATGTAGCCGTTTGACTTGAGCAACAGTCGCAATGCCTCACGAACCTCCATCTGGTCGTCGCATACAAATATTCTTGCCTGATTTTGCCCTACGCTCATGCTCAGTCTTTCACTCTTCTCTAATTACGTACGCAACTGGTCTGCCGTACCGGAATTCTTTTGTTTGCAATAGATCGACTCAATACTCAGGTCTGGTTTGTCCGTTACTGGGACAAAGCCCCCCATCGCCGGACAGTGTTTCACCAACCCAAAATCTAAGGCCATTTGATTAAGGATAGTCCTCTCCTGATTTGCTAAGGCATCGCCCCAATTGTTTCTGATCCCTTTTTGCTCCACAGTCAGAGTATGCAGAAACGAAGTCTTCTTCTCATCATGGCCTTGACGGCGGTGTTCCCGTCGAGTGCTGCGACCTTTACAGCCGCTACCTGGTACAACATCCTTACAACTGCCGGTGCGGATGCCGCTTCTGGAGTTGCCGGTGGTACCGGAGCCAATGCCTATCTCAGCCCGGGCGCACTGCCCTGGTCCTTCAGTCTTCTTGATGCCGGCACTCTTGACGTCGTAGACGCCCAGAATCCGGGCGACACTTATCGAGTCGAAACCATTGGCGCCGGAAACGTCAGAACCGTTTTAGGCGTGACTACTCAGGGCATCGCCTTTGCTCCGAATGTGAGTTGCGGCCTTTCTCCTCAGGATTGTTTCGATACACCCCTCCAGGCCGGAACTCCCGTTTATTCCAAACGCACGTTCGCCTTGCTCGCAAACACCGCTTATAGCCTCCAATTCATAGCCATCGATAGCCCCTTGTTTACCTC
>CAZZGS010000228.1:0-7134 GCA_964653845.1 uncultured Bryobacter sp. | reverse complement strand
ATTCAAATACCGTTACCAGACGCTTGGACCATTCGGGAGATTCGGCAATTTGCTGGGAGAAGAGGAAGGCTTGATCAAAGGTGTCGAAGGCGGCAGTGAACTGGCTCCATTGCTTTGCGGGCGTTAGGGCGAACCAGATGCGAGTGATGATTCCGTTGGTGCCCCAGGCGTGTAGGATTTCATGGACGGCGGGACCTTCGTGGAGGACAACGCGGGGTTCGGCTTCAAGGGTGACAACTTCGAAGGCGCGGACGGTATCGAAGTCGCGCAAGGTGCCATGAGTGACTGAGCCGATGCCGCCGGAGCCGCCGCCGAGAAAGCCGCCGACGCTGGCTTTGGCCAAGGTGGAAGGGTACATGCGGAGTTCCCAACCTTGCTTAACCGCTTCTGTTTCAAGAGTGGCAAGACGCAGGCCTGGTTGGCAGATGGCTACACCGTCGGGTGTGATGGCTTCGAGTTTGTCCATCAGGGAAAGGTCGAGAATTATGCCGCCATGGAGGGGGACGCATTGGCCGTAATTGCCTGTGCCTGCGCCTCGGAGGGTGATGGGTATTCTGTGTTGAATTGCGAAGCGGGCGACTGCGAGAACTTCTTCGACGTTGATGGGCTGAACGGCGATCTCACCGACTTTAGATTCGAGTTGCTTCTTGAGGATCGGCGAATACCAGTAGAAGTCTTTTGAGAGCTTCTGAACTACTGCAGGTGCAGTAAGTACGCGGGCTGGTTCCGCGATGAGGCAAGTTAGTCCAGTGATTAAAGATTCAGTCATACTTCTTGAGTTTTCTTTTTGTTCTGGGGCCAAATGCGCGAAGCATGTTGGGGTCAGTGAAGAGAGTGTAACACTCAGCTCGCAGAACGGGACCGTCGACTTTACAGCGCATATCGCTGCGACTGACGATCTCGGTGGCCGGGATATAAATCTGCTGGCAATGATTGTCTGCGTCTTCGATGGTCGCGCCGTAAACCACGCGATCGAGACTGGCCCAAAGGGCGGTGCTCATGCACATTGGACATGGCTCGCAGGTGGTGTAGAGGGTGAAGCCGGCCAGCGACAGGTTCTTTAGCTTTTTGGTGGCGAGACGGATGGCTCGGACTTCGGCGTGGGAACTGGGGTCAAATTCTTTGGACACTGCGTTGAGGGCTTGTAAGAGCATGGTGCCATCGGTGGTGCTGTAGATGGAGGCTCCGAAGGGCACAGGGGTTTTGGTTTTCAGTGAGCGGGCGGTAAAGGCCACGAGAGAGGCCATGCGTTCTTCATCGATTGCTTTACGCTGTTTAGGATTTACGGCCATATTGGAAAGTAGCATGTATACCAGAACGTCAGGATGCCGACTATACTGATTGGATTCATCTATGAACCTCAAGGCTGTTGAAGACGCATTGTCGCTAGCGAATGGGAATGCCTATCTATGGATGAATCGAGAATGGACTCTCGGTGAGGCCCGGAGAGTTGCGTCTGGGGCCGGTTGTCTTTCGGGAAAGACTGTATCGGTAAAGGACTGTTTTGATTTGGCGGGTGCTCCCACCAGCTGCGGCACTTCTTTCTATCGCGACTTGCATGGAGTTGCTACGAGAGACTCGTGGATTGTAGAGCAGTTGAGAAGAGTTGGCGCGGTGATTGTTGGCAAAACGCATTTGCAGCCTTTGGCTTATGGAATCACTGGGGAGAATCTTGAGTTTGGGGATTGTTTGCAGCCCGGGGATGCTGGTGCTTTGACTGGGGGATCATCCAGTGGGGCCGCAGCTAGTGTTATGGAAGGGTCGGCGTGGGCGGCTGTTGGAACTGATACGGGAGGTTCGATCCGCGTGCCGGCGGCGCTGTGCGGGTTGGCCGGATATCGGGCATCACTTGGGCGTGGGGACTGGCGTGGCGGTGCGCATCTGGCTGAGTCTTTCGATACCTTTGGATGGTTGTTTCGGGATCTGCGTGATGGCCCTCTGTTGGGATCGATTTTTGGTTCGACCGATGCTGCTGGCTTGAAATTGTCTTCTTCGTTTGGCGTTGTGGACGATACGTTTTTGCATGACTGTGAGCCTGAGATTGTTGCCCGATTGAGACAGTGCCAGTTGGAGTTAGAAGGATTAGGTTTGGTTGGCAGAACTGTAGCTGTTGACTGGTGGAGTGAGTCGCGCGAAGTCTTTGCGGGGATTCAAGCGGCTGAGGCTGCGGAGCTTCATCGTGGGCATTATGCGCAGTTTGAAGATTCGATCCGGCAGCGCCTGGAATGGGGCGCTGGCTTGTCTATGGCGGAAGTTGCTTCTTTGCGACGCAGGCATGTGGCGTTTCGCGAGAGGATGGATGATCTGGTGGCAACTAATGGATTGCTGTTGTTGCCTGCTGCTCCCGTTCGCCGTCTTGAAGCGGGGGCGGATCATAGCCAGATGCGGGCGCGGTTGTTGCGATATACAACTCCAGTGAGTTTGGCTGGGATGCCTGTGGTTACGATTCCGGGTTGCGGCATGCAGTTGGTTGCAGCTCGTGAAGACGATGCGCGTTTGTTAGCTTTAGCTGCGTTGATTCAGATTGAGAAGGGAGTACAGTGATGAAGCTGATTGATTTTGCGGTGTTAAATGTTTTGATGTTTACTGGATGCGGGGGGAGCAATGCGCCCAAGGGTGGGAATGGATTGATCCCGATTCGGCTACAGGCGGATTGGTATCCGCAGCCCGAGCAGGGCGGTTTCTACACGGCATTGGCAAAAGGCTATTATCAGGCGGCCGGGCTTGATGTGTCGATCTTTCCGTTGGGGCAATACTCAAGTGCGTTGAAAGTGGTTTCTAGTGGAGGTGCCGAGTTTGGACTTGCCTCAAGCGATCAAATTCTGGAGGCCGTTGCGAATGGACTTCCAGTAGTGGCTGTGGGTGCTACGATGCAGCACGATCCGCAAGCCATCATGTTGCACAAGGATTCTCCGGTGAAGGATTTTGCCGGGCTAGAGGGCAAGTCGATCGCTGCGCAACCAGGATCGACCTGGTTCAAATACATTGTCAGCAAATACAAGTTAAAGGATGTGCGCGAGACGCCGGCTACACACTCGATTGCGAATTTTCTGGCGGATCCGAATTACATTCAGCAGATCTTTATCACGAGCGAACCATTCTTCGTCAAGAACGCTGGGGTAGCGTATCGAACTATGTTGATCAGTGACTCGGGCTACGATCCTTATCGTCTCTTTTTTGTTCACAAGCAGTACATGGAGCAGCAACCCGAGGCGACTGCGAAGTTTGTGCGGGCCTCGATTCAAGGCTGGCAAGAGTATCTGCGCGATCCTGCGCCTGCCAATGCTCTGATTACGAAACTAAATCCAGCACAGAACTCGGCGCAGATTGAGTTCACGTTGAAAGCTCTCAAAGATGGGGCATTCATCACGGGGGCGGATGGGGAGACGGGAAAGATGACCGCGGAAAGATGGACTGCTCTTAATGAACAACTCTTGAGTTTGGGTGTGCTGCGCAAGCGGATAGATGCAACCACCGCTTACACGACGAAGTTCCTTCCTTAAGCCTTGTGCTACATTCATTTGAAATGACACGGGAAGAACGTCTTTCAGAATTGGGTTTGGAGTTACCTGCACTGCCTGCGCCGGGGGGGAACTATCTGTCGTCCAAGCGGGTGGGGAGCATCGTCTACCTGGCGGGTGTGGTCTCGATCGGTATGACCGGGACGGTGGGAAAAGATCGAAGTGTGGTCGATGGTTATGCTGCGGCCAAGGCTTGTGCTTTGACGCAGCTTGCGGTTTTGAAGCGCGAGTTGGGGTCTCTTGAAGAGATCGAAGAGATTGTTTCGGTTAATGGTTATGTCAACTGTGTTGCCGGTTTTGATCAGTCTCCGGCGGTGATCAATGGGGCATCGGATTTGCTGGTGGCGGTATTGGGTGAAGCTGGCAAACATGTGCGAGCTGCTGTTGGAGTTTGCGCCTTGCCGAGGAATGCGATCGTAGAAGTTCAGATGATGGTCAGGACAAAGCCATGAGTCAATTCAAGTTGAGTGCAGAGCCGACACATTCGGTTTGGGATCGAAGTTTAGAGCCTCGGTTGCGGATTGTGCCGGGGGATGAAGTTCGCATTGAGTGCAAGGACGCCAGTGGCGGACAAGTGTATCCGGGGATGACTGTTGAGGAGTTTCAGAAGATCGACCGCAACCGGATTCATTCGCTGACGGGTCCGCTGTGGATTGAAGGGGCTGAAGCTGGAGATGTTTTGCAGGTGGATGTACTCGAGATCGAGCATCATGGCTGGGGCTGGTCGAGCGTGATTCCGGGCTTGGGCTTTCTGAAGGAACGCTTTGCGACACCTTACTTTTTCAATTGGAAACTGGATGGAAGTGAGACTCGTTCGCTTGCCCCAGCGATTCTACCTTTGCGACCTTTTTTGGGTGTGATGGGTGTTGCTCGTGCCGATGATGGCCAGTTTCGGACGAGGCCTCCAGGTAGTTTTGGAGGCAACCTTGATGTGCGCGAGCTTTGTGCCGGCTCGACGCTGTACTTGCCGGTTTACAACAAGGGGGCACTTTTCAGTTGCGGTGATGGTCATGCCGCGCAGGGCGATGGAGAGGTTTGCATCAATGGGATTGAATGCCCTCTTGATGTAACACTGCGCTTCCAATTGCACAAACAGCAGCCGCTGGCAGGACCTATTGTGGAAGCTCGCGAAGAAGTTGTTGCCGATTCGTGGGTTGTGGTGGAATGCGGTGAGGATCTGGCAACTGCGGCGCGGAATGCGACACATCGTATGGTGGACTTGCTGGTGAGCCGTTGGGGTATGGAAGAAGTGCAGGCTTACGTTCTTTGTAGTGTGGCGCTGCGGCTGAGGCTGAGTCAGGTTGTGAATGAACCTGTTTACACAGTGAGTGGTGCGATCAGCAAGCAGATTTTGCCAAAGATCGAATTGTTTCGAGGATTTTGATTATGCCGATTGAATCTCGCGAAGTGAATCTTCCAGATGTCGTTGCGGAGTTGCGAGCGTTGTATCCACGATATGAGGAAGCACTTGTTTCAAACGATGTAGATACGCTTGTTGCCATGTTTTGGGCTTCTCCCGAAGTGATGCGGTTTGGGGTTGCCGAAAACCTTTATGGCGTCGACGAGTTAGAGGCTTTCCGTAAGAGCCGACCGGCTGTAAATCTGGCTCGAGTTGTGAAGCGGCTTGAAATTGTTAGTTTCGGACGAGACTTTGCCAGCATCACGCTTGAGTTTGAGCGTGGAGTGGTGCAAGGGCGGCAAAGCCAGGTTTGGGTTCGTATGGCCGAAGGCTGGCGGATCGTGTCAGCGCATGTCTCGCTACTCCCTAGAGGCTGAGTTGGGCTGGTCATTGAAGTCGGGACTTGGTAGGATGCGGGCATGAACGATATACGTGCGCTTGAGGTTGAGGCGGCGCGGTGCCTGATTGCGGGCGAGGAGGCGGCGCTGGAGCGGTTTGTGGAGATTTTCCGGGCAAGGATTTTCGATTATTGTCACTTGCACTGCAGACAACGGGAGGATTCAGAGGAGGCTGCACAGGAGATTGTGCTGAAGCTGTGTGAAGCGGCAAGGTCGATGACCGACTCGGGGCAAGCGCGGGCTTGGGTGTTTGGAATTGCGCAAAGTGTCTGCGCGAGTTACGTTCGAGAGGAGCAGGCTATACAAGGACAGCCGTTGTCGCTTGAGCATCTGCCGCCTCACTGGCATAGAGAGATGGTAGACCGTCACGTGCTTCCGGATGACGAGGCTTATCAGCATGAGATTCGGCGGCTGTTGGGGAAGGCGATCTGGGAGTTGCCGAATGCGTTTCGGGCGGCGGTGTTCTTGCGTGACTGGCAAGGTTTGGGGTGGCATGAGGTAGCGGGGATTCTCGAGATGGAGGAGGGGGAGGCGCAGCAACGCGTGTTGATGGGGCATGAGATGATTCGGCGTCGGCTCGATTCCCACTTTCATGGGCGGAAGGCGGGCTGAATTGGGTGAGGAGATCGAACTGGCTGAGCGGCTGATTGCCGGGGATGGTACGGCGCGGGAGCGTTTTATCGAGACGTTTCAGCAGAAGGTGTTTCAGTACAGCTATCTGAGTTGCGGTCAGCGGGAGGATGCCGAGGAGGTGGCGCAGGAGACCCTGTTGAAGGTGTGGGAACACTTTGATGAGTTGCGAGAGCCGGAGCATGTCAAGGCGTGGGTGTTCCAGATTGCACGGAATGTTTGTTTAACGCGGCGGAGGCGGAGTGAGTATGCGCCGAATGAGGAATTGTCGATTGATAAGGTGCCGGCAGAGTGGCAGGGCGGGTTGGCGGACCGCAGGAGTTTACCAGAGGATGTGACTTATCAACATGAGTTGCGCAAGCTGCTGGCTAGGGTGATTCACGGGTTACCTGAGAAGTATCGGTCGGTTGTTGTGATGCGGGATTTAGAGGAGATGTCGATTGAGGAGACGGCGGGGATTCTGGGTGTGAATGAGAGTGTGGTGAAGACTCGCTTGAAGCGCGCACGGGGATTGTTGAAAAAGAAATTGGAAGCGGAAGGAATCTTGTCACTTTCTGTTGGAGACTGAGTCTGTCTTTGTGAAGGAGACATGCAGATGAGATACGCGATTCTGGGAATGGTGATGTTGGGGCAACTGGCTGGGCAGATGGCGGGACCGGGCGGCGGAGGTGGAGGAAACCGGGTGCCGGCGTTGAGTACGGCCGAGCGGGACCGGCTTTTGTTTATGCGGGAAGAAGAGAAGATGGCGGGGGATGTGTACCGGTTTCTGGCCGATAAGTGGAAGCTTCGGGTGTTCAGCAATATTGCCGAAAGTGAAGACCGGCATTTTGATGCGGTGGGGCGGCTGCTGGAACGTTACAGGCTGATAGACCCGACGATTGGATTGGGGCCGGGGGTGTACCGGAGCACAGTGATTACGGCGCTTTTTCAAGAGCTGACTGCCAAGGGTGCGGTGTCGGTCAAAGACGCGCTTGAGGTTGGGGTGACGATCGAGAAGGTTGATATTCAGGATCTGGTGGCCGGGATGCTGGAGACCAAGCAGTCGGATATCAGGCGCGTGTATACAAATTTGCTGAAAGGTTCTTTTAGCCATCTGGAATCGTTTGAGACGACTCTCGAGCCCCTGATCGCCGGGACCAGCTAAAGAGATAATGAAGGCAGGAAAAGATTATGAAAACTCAAATAT
>CAZZGS010000227.1:0-7137 GCA_964653845.1 uncultured Bryobacter sp. | reverse complement strand
GTTTTGGTGGATGTGGCGACACGGGCTCAACGTGTATTGACTCATGGGCGACGAGGGTTGGCGCAGCCCCGGTGGTCGCCTAGCGGAGACCGGCTTGGGTTTCTGGCTGCGGTGGACGGGAAGCCGCAGTTGTTTGTGTTGCCGACGGCGGGTGGCGAAGCGATGCAGGTGACGAAGGCGCCGACGGGATTGCAGCAGTATTCGTTCTCGCCCGACGGGATGCAGGTGGCTTATGTGTGTTCCGATGAGGCTGCGAAGAAGATTAGTGTTGAACGGCACAACAAGAGTTTTGAGATTGCTAATAATGATTTTCTGGTGACGGTGCAGCCGGTGAGTTCTCATCTCTGGATTGTGCCGGCGGCGGGTGGTGCTGCGCGTCGGCTGACGAGTGGTGCGTGGACGTTGCCGATCAGCTTTCCTCCTTCGCCTCCTGCGGCAACGCCGTATTCAGGGGATTTTAATCATGCGAATGTGCAGGTGGTGGATGCGGCTAGTGGGGCGATGCGACCGCTTACTGGCAGATCGAAGAATGAGGCGCAGCCATTGATTTCCCCGGACGGCAAGAAGGTTTCTTTCTGGTATCCGAAGGAAGGCGATACGAAGAATCAGAATGAGGTTCAGGTGACTTCGATTGAGGGTGGGGAAGGCAAGAGTGTGACTCGCGGGATTGATCGCAATGTGCAGCGGGCGATCTGGATGCCGGATTCGGAGAGTTTGCTCGTGAGCGCGAATGATGGCACTGGCGTGGGGCTTTGGGTGCAGCCGATCTCGGGGCCGGCCAAGCGTGTGGATACGGGCAAAGTGGTGGCGACGACAGGGTTCTGGCTTGATGCTTCGGTGAACCGGTTGGGCGGGATAGCGTTTACCGGGAGTGAGGCGAATTGGCCTATCGAGCTTTACTACCTTGAGAGTGGTGCTTCGAAGCCTGTGCGTTTGACCGAGTTGAATCGTGGCATTGCCGAGCTTGAATTAGGTAAGAGTGAAGAGGTTCGCTGGGTGGGTAAGGATGGGGTGAAGAATGATGGCGTGGTGACTTATCCGCCGGACTATGTGAGTGGGAAGAAGTATCCACTGGTTCTTTACATTCACGGCGGGCCACGGTCTGCTTCAAAGGTGGCGTTCTCGAATTATGCGCAGACCTTTGCGGCGCAAGGCTGGGTTGTGTTTGAGCCGAACTATCGTGGTAGCGATAACCTCGGGAATGAATATCAGGTTGGGATCTGGAACGATGCTGGCGCTGGGCCTGGACGCGATGTGATGGCTGGTGTCGAGATGCTGAAGCAGCGCGGGTTTGTCGATGAGACTCGCATTGGGACTTGTGGCTGGAGCTATGGCGGCTACATGACCACGTGGTTGCTTGGGAATTATCCGAATGTCTGGAAGGCTGCTGTGGCTGGGGCTTCCGTTACCGACTGGATGGATCAATATAATTTGGGTGACGCGAATGTGCGGCGCGGGTCGGCATTTGGAGGGTCGCCTTATACCGATGAGAAGCGGATGGAGGCGATGCGTGTGCAGTCGCCGATGACCTTTGCAACGAAGATTAAAGCGCCGACGCTGATCATGGCTACTACAGGTGACTTCCGGGTGCCGATCATGCAATCTTACCGGCTCTATCATGCGCTGGCTGATAACGGCGTGAAGACGCAGTTTATTGGGTATCCGGTGTATGGGCATAGCCCGACTGACCCGGTGCATCAGCGGGATGTGATGCGGCGGTATGTCGAGTGGTTGAAGACACACCTCAATTAGGGGTTGGTCTTGAGTTTGATCCAGTTGCGGGTTGGGAGCGGGAAGACGCCGGTGAGGGCTCGGGCGAGGACTTGGTCCTCTGTTGTGGTGATGAGGAGCCAGACTTCGGCCTTTTTCGTGTGTCCGCCGAGTGGAATACTGCGGCGACTGTCGTTGGTTGTGGAAAGGGGCTTGATGGAATCTCCATCGATAAGGAAGGCGTAGATCTGGCTGCTATTGGCTGTACGGAGGATCAGGTTGTCGTTGAAGATCTCGGCTGCCAATGGTGGAGGTGCACTGGCGAGTTTGGCGACGTTTGGAGTATTGCGCTCACGGAAGGAATTGGCTGATGCCGCAGCGACTTCCTGGCGGGCTGAATCGGCAACGGCTGAGGATTGAGGCTGGTCAACGGATTTGGCTTCGCGCTTCGCAACTGTTGATTCTTCAAGTACTGCTGGTGCTTGTGCGGGTGGTGGGATTGCTCGTGCTTTGGGGGCAGGCTTGGGAGCTGGTGTGGGTGTAGATTCTGAGATGGCTTGTGGCTTGGTTGCTATGGCGACTACCTGGGTTTCCGGCTTTGGGGTGGGCCAGTAGGCTATCGTTGCGGCCCCAACAACGAGGCAGGCGGCGAGGGCGGACCAGAGCCAGTTGTTCGATTTGGGGAGTTCGATGGGGCCGCGTTTCGCTTTGACTTGATCCAGGGTGCGGAGAAGAGTCTCTCTGACGAGCGGGCTATCGAGAGTGGTGCGCATGGTTTCTTCGTCCGCCATTGCATTGAAGAGGACCTGATTGTTGAGAGACTTCTCGAAGAGACGTTTTTGTTCGTCTTTGGTGAGCGTGCCTGCGGCGTAGGCGCTGAGGAGGGCCTGCATTTCGGCGTCGAATTGGTTGTCGCTCATTGCGGCCTCCTGGTTCTGGTCATGATCTGCTTGAGATCTTCGCGGCAGCGGGCTTCCCAGGTGTAGACGGTGTTGATGTTGCTGGCACCCAGGGCTTGCTGGATTTCGGGGAAGGAGAGCCCTTCGAGTTTCATGCGAAAGATGTCACGGCACCGCTCGCCGAGCTGGGGCAGGGCCTGGTGGAGTTGGTCCAAAAGTTCTTTCTGTTCCAGCTCGAGGACGATGTTGACCTGGTGGTCTGGGATGGGTTGTTCGTCGATGTCGATCGAGCGGTTTTCGCCCCTGCGGGCTGATTTGCGGGCCTGGGCGACCAGTTTAAAGCGTGTGATCTGGAGGGCGAGTGGGATCAGTTCGGTGATTTCCGATACGTGGGCGTATTTTTTATGGAGCACGAGCATGACCTCCTGGGCGACGTCTTCGGCGATCTGCCTCCCATAACGAGATGCCGCGAAGGAGAGAATTCTTTCACGTAATGTCGCGAGCACGTCCATAATGTGAGAATAGAGGAAGATCCCATGGAAATGACACGCTCGCTCAAAGAACGTGGCGTCCGGCTTACCCGCCAGCGCCAGGTTTTACTGAATCTGATCGACCAGAGCGGCCAGCACCTCGATGCCGAAACCCTTTATTTGAGGGCTCGCGAAACGGATCCGAAGCTGAACCGCGTTACTGTCTATCGCACGCTCAAGATGTTGAAAGAATCCGGACTCGTGGATGAACTGGATTTGCTGCACAAGGACGGCGATCAACACTACTACGAAACCCGTATGAAGCGCGAGCACGCGCATGTAATTTGCCTGCGGTGTGGCAAGGTGGAAGAGTATTTTGGCGAGCCGCTGGCTCGGTTGCGGAAGGAAGTGGAAGAGACGCTCGGGTTTGAGATTCTGGTTGTGAGGACGGAGATTGGCGGGCATTGTTCGCATTGCCAGGCGTTGCGGGCCGAAGAAACGGAACACGCGAAAAACGCTTAGGATTGAAGGTTAGTGCCCTACGAACTTACGGTAGTGAATCCTTCGGGGAATGCGATCCAGGTGCCTCTGGATCACTTTCCGTTTTCTATGGGGCGCCATAGCGAGAATCATCTGATTCTCCGTGATAGCCGGGTGTCGCGCAAACATGCCGTGATAGCGCAACGGGGGCCGGAGATTTGGCTGGAGGATCTGGAGAGCCTGCATGGGGTGCGGGTGAATGAAGTGAGGGTGGTGAAAGAGCAGAAGCTGGCTGGCGGGGATGTGATCGATTTTGGGCTTGAGGATGGGTACCGGCTGATCGTTGTCGAGAAGAGTGAAGCGGAGATCCGCAAGCTGATGGGGCGGATGCCTGGGAGTGGCGGTGCGGGAAACTCTGAGTTGTCCAAGCTGCGTGCGCTGACTGAGGTGGCGCGGAGTCTGGAACATGCGATGTCGACGCATGATGTTCTTGCTGCGGTGATTGAGGCGGCATTGACGGTGACTGGTTGCGAGCGGGGATTTCTGTTGCTTGAGGATGCCGGGGCGATGAGGGTGGAGTTGGGCCGGGACGCGAACGGACGACCGCTTGATGCGGGGCAGCTACCGGTGCCACTTGAGTTGATTCAGAGAGCGCTTAAAGAGCGGAAGGACTTGCTGAGTTTCCAGTTTGATCCGTTGTCGGATTGGTCCTCGCGGTTTAACGATTCACTGGGTGGGCTCGATCTGCGCAGCGTGCTGTGTGTACCGCTGTTGCGGCTGCGTGGGAGCGTTGGGGCAGGGGAGACGATGGCGGCCACGATGGATGACACCGTAGGGCTGATCTATATGGATTCGCGGCTGGCCGAAGTTGTCAATCAAGAGGGGAACCGGGAGTTGTTGCAGACGCTGGCGCTTGAGGCCTCGGCGATTCTTGAGAATGCGCGGCTGCTCGAAGAAGAACGCAAGCGGCACCGATTGGAGCAGGAGTTAGCCTTGGCCCGGACGATTCAGGCTAATTTACTGCCGCCTAAGTTGACCGCAGAGGGTTTTCTGACAGCCGTGGGTTCATCGATTCCTACCCATCAGGTTGGCGGTGACTTTTACGATGTGTTGAAGAGGCCGGATGGCAGTTGGCTTGCGGCAGTGGCGGATATCTCGGGGAAGGGAGTTGGCGCGGCTTTGCTTGCATCGCTATTGCAAGGTGTCTTGCTTGAGGCGGCCAGTTCCGGGGCGGGACTGGATGCATGGTTGCCGCGGTTGAATCGCTTCCTGCTGGAGCGGACGGCTGGCGAGAAATACGCGACGATGTTTGCGTGTTGTGTGGATGCGAGTGGATTGATGCGGTATGTGAATGCCGGACACTCGCGGCCGTTTTTGTTGCATGGTCAGCGGGTGGGTGGGCCGGAGCTGGAAGCTCTTGAGCAGAATGGCTTTCCGATTGGACTCTTGGAGATGGCGAGTTATCCAGTGGAGCAGGTGCAGCTAGAAGCTGGGGATACTGTGGTGTTGTTTAGCGACGGTGTGGAAGAGGGACGGCGCGGGCCACAGGAATTCTTTGGACGCGAGCGGATTGCAGCGGCGGTTGTTGAGAATGCGAAGTTGAATTTGCAGGGGTTGCATGATGGGCTGCGTGATGCACTCACGGAGTTCCTGGATGGCGTGGAGCCGCATGACGATGCAACGCTTTTGTTGCTTCGCTATGGCGGCTAGCCGATCAGAATGTTGACGATGAATCCCCAGGCAAAGGTGCCGCCGAACAGGATTGCCCAAAACTTGACGATGGGAATAATGGCAGGGTCCTGATCTTTGGGCTTGCCTTTGCGGGAGTCATCGATTGGCATATAGCCCCAAACCCTTGAAATTGTTTGGAGTGCTACATCTGCGGCAGCGGGACTGGCAAAAGGGCCATTTAGAATGTGGCGGCTGCCATCGTTGAGTTCTACCGCTGCCAGAAACACCGCAGCATCATCGCCGCGGCCGAAAGAGCCAGGACGACGCAGGCGATAGAGGCTTTTCACTGACGATTTTGGATGCGATTGTGAGCGCAAGCCTGCGGGTAGAGGGCCTGGTTCCAGTTTGAAATTAGTCGAGTCGATGTGGACGTGAGTGCGACCGAAGTAAAGAACCAGCCAGGCGTAGAGGAAGGCCAAAATCAAGGGAGAGCCCGGGATCCACTCCGCAGGCTTGTTGAGGCTTAAGATGAGATCGATGAGGGCCAGGCACGCAGGAATGGCAAGCCAATAAACGACACGCCGCTTGAACCAAGTTCTGATGTGCTCAATTGATGCCGATTGGCTGGGTTGCATTTGTGTCGCTCAAGACTCAAAAGTCGATTGAGTTCATGATATAACGCAGCGTCATTGGTGGTGGTAGATGTTCCGGTTTCGATCCTCTCTCGTGCGGCACGGATCGACAAATTGTCTATTGAGGCCCCTGCACTCAGGATTGCGCTAAGTAAGCCGGGTGATTATCGGAGGCCGCCTACTTCGACCTTCGCGCGGTAGATGTAGCCGGTGATGCGATCCATGTCGGAGGAGGTCATATAGAGCCAGTTATTATTGGACCCTCGACCGAACTTGATGTTGGTTAGGGCCTTTTGGGCCGTGGTGATGGTTTGGATCGATTGGCCCGAAGGGTTAATCAGGTGAGCGATGCCATGCGAATAGCAGGTGAGCCAAAGATTTCCGTTCTTGTCGATGTCCATGCCGTCGGCCTGGCAGGGTTCGAGCTTTGCTACCTGTTCGATGGGGCCTTTGGGGAGCTTCCACTTCACAATGTTGGACGTATTCTTTGCGGTGTTGTGACTGGCGTAGAGGGTGGATTCGTCGGCGCTCAGTATTATGCCGTTGGGGCCGGTGATTTCTTGTGAGAAGACTTCGGGCTTGCCATCCCTGGGGATGCGGTAGACGGTGCCTTTGGGGGATGTGCCGTCGTAGCCGTTGGGCTCGGTGAAATAGATGGTGCCGTCTTTGGCTACCACGAGGTCGTTGGGGCCTTTGCTTTTTCCGGGCATGGCGTCGAAGTTTTCAGCCAGGACAGTGACCTTCTTATCTGGTGTGATCTTGAGGATTTGTTGTTCGCCAGTGGCCGTGACGTAGAGGTTATCTGCGCTATCGAAGTAAAGGCCGCCTGGGCCTTCTTTGGTTGCTACGGCGAGGTATTCTTTGAAGCCGTCTTTTTCATTCCAGGTGACGATGCCTTTGTAGGTGCCGCGAGAAGTGAAGTAGAGGTTGCCTTTGGAATCGATTGCCGGGCCTTCCGTGTTGCCCCATGTGGCGTTGGCCCCGACGAGTTGGGCTGCTTGCTGGTTTGGCTGCTGGCAGGAGACAAGCAAGGTGAAGAGCGATAAGGCAATGTATTTCATAGTGTCATCGTCAATATAGTTGTTTGGGTTGCCCGGAGGCAAGCTGAGGCATCTATCTTGGCCTCTATCATCCGCCCGGACCGCCCATCGCTGGAAGTCATGGATGGGCGGTATAAGGAGGCACAACTCTGGCGCTGGTTTTTTAGCTTAACTTGCAAGATGTCAAAGAACTGGCCCGGCGTTGTTTTGGACTGTCCCGGGCGGTGGGTTGAGG
>CAZZGS010000226.1:0-7177 GCA_964653845.1 uncultured Bryobacter sp. | reverse complement strand
GAGAACACGGCTTCCTGTCCCGTGAGCCAACACACATCGAGGTGCAGTTTGTAGCCGCGCCAGTAGTTTGCATGTCCTTTGCTGTTAGTTTTGACTCCAATCGAGCAATCTCGCGAGAGGCCTTGCAGCATCTGGCTCAGCGTCATTTTACGTTGCTTGGCGGTGATGCCTTCATGCTTGGAGCGCTGCGTGGGAAGGGGCTTTTTGTTGGCCTTTTCACGTTTTTTAGCCTGTTTCTGACTCGGTGTCTCCGGGAATCGCTCCCGTGCTTCGATCAAGGTCGAGTCGCGGGCGATATGTCTTACGATCCGCTTTTCTTGTGTCAATCGCACGAGTGCTTCGTGGATCCGCTCAGGTAATTTGCGGCGGGCGAAATCGGCGAATGCCCGGGAGAAAGTACTCTCGCTCGGCACTGCCGCTTCGGTCATCCACCCACAGATGGAGCGCAGTTGAGCGTCCGCTTTGAGCCGGTCGATTAGTTGCCGCGTGGTCGGGAAGTTGTGGATCGATTTCGCCAGGAAGGCCGCGATCAGGGCTCGCCGGTCGTCGAAGGGCCGGCCTCGCCATTGCTTGTGTACGAAGCGGTGTAACTGAGTCAGGGGCATGGCCTCTGTCAGTTGTTTGTCGTGTACGCTCCACTCGCCCGTCTCTTGTTCCAAGCCGGAAATAAATCCACCTGGCAGATCTGGGTGAAAGCAATTTACTCCACGCCCCAGACACGCTATCCTGCCATAGGCATGCCAATTGAAGCAGTCTCCGTAGTACTGCGCCGACTGATCCGAAACCCCTGGCAAGAAATTGCCCTGCGCTGGAACTGGAAGTCGGCCATTACCAGCGCTGTTATCCGCGCTGCGATCTACTTTACGGTCAACCTGTCTTCTGGCCGGGACGCTGCCGTGGGTGCCATGCAGGCTGAGTTTATATGGCGTTTCATCGTCGCTGGCTTCCTTGGAAGCGTAATCCAGAGCCTGAGAAAAGCCCAGCCCATCTGGCAGGCTACCCTGATTACTTCAGTAGCTCTTCCGGTTTTGAATCACCTGATCGAATTCACCGTCCATACCCTCCGCGGTACGCCGCACCTCAAAACCAGCATCACCGTCAGCGTTGCGTTCACCATCGTCGCCATGCTCTTCAATACATATGCAATGCGGCGCGGCGCGATGATCATTGGTAAAGACGGTCGCCCCTTGTGGCGTGACCTGCTAGACATGCCACGCCTCGTGATCGGCTTTGTCTTGTGGATACTCCGCATTCAGCGCTCTCCCCAGAGCTTGTGATAGCGGCCCATCCAGTAAGGCAAAATAAACGTCGTGCCGTCATCTTCTCCTCGTCCGCCATTGCCCCCATCGAGCACGAACGGATTGCCGTTCCACTTCATGATGGCCCGCTCATCCGGCTGTAGAAACACTGTCGTTTCGCGTTTCCCAAAGCGTTCTGGTCTGGTTGAAAGTGGCAATTCCTTGCGCCAACCGTTCTCGACTGTCCACTTGGTCATATCGAGCGGCAAGCGTTGCAACGTCTCGATCGAAGCCCGCCGCAGCTCTAAATTCTCGCCTCGACCGATCTCATAAATCGCATTCCAAAGTGGATTCCGCTCGGGGCGCATGTTCTCAAACCAGTCGTCCAGTGCCTTCAGAATCCCCTTCCGGTAAACAGGATTCTTCTCATACACCAGCAGTGGATAAAAGCTCAACATTGCCAATTCCTCATCGCTGTAATTGAGCTCTTCACGCAACTCCTTCAGTTGTCCGGCGATCTTGAGGTATCCCATCTCATCGATTACCTTCTTCAACTCCACCTCATAGCGAGCGTCCCCGGTTACGTGCTGCGATGTCCTCAGAAAACTAATCAGCTCAATCGAATTCAGCGGTGCATCGCCGCGACCATCGACAGAGGCGAAATACTCAGGAGTCCACTTCCCCCATCGCGTCGGCTTGCCTGTCTTTGGGTCGATCAGATAGTAGTTGTTCTTGAGGATGTAGTCCATCATCCGCCGGCACGTTGCCTTCACTTCCTGCCGCAACTCCCCCGAGGGCAACAAATCCCAGGCCATACCAAAAAGCAGGAAGTGCCCAACGATCTCATCAGAACTCGTATCCGACTTGAATTCGTATTTGCGGTCTTCGGTCCAGTACCAGAATCCATCCTTCGGCTTCTCTTCGGTCGGGTCAATGTAGGATCGAGCCGGGTACCCCGGCGTCCCGGTCACTTTCTCCAGAAACAATACCGCCCGAATTGCCTTCTCCGCCCGGGCCAATGCCTCCGGGCTGCCACTGACTTTGTATTCAAACAGCTTCCCTACCGCATACATCGCCGTCCAAAGCCCGTCATTGTCGTCAGAAACCCGCTTCCCGTCTCGCATGTCGGCGACGAATCCATGCCGGTCGTGCCGTGCCGCAATTGCCTCATAGTGCTTTGCCTTCTCCGACAAGAGAATCTTTTCAAACCAGATTTCGCTTTCTCCGCACGAGGTGTGGATCCTCACTCTCCCCTTTACTGGCTCAGAAAACCCACTCACCTGATCGCACGGCAGAAATCGCTTGCTATGAAAAAGTCGCTGATCTCGTAACGCTCCACGCTCCCCGATGGTCCAGCCAGAACCATCGCTGGCCTTCAGGCTGGTTTGCCCGCCCGAATCCATCGGCTTGTCAGGAAATTGCTTTACATACACCTGAGGGAATCCTGGAACTATAATTGGAGCCCCAATCAAAAGACTTCCAACCAGAAAAAGGAGAATTCTTAACATGATCATAAAGATACAGGAAATTCCCATTCCCTGTCGATAAGCGATACACGAGCTACTACCCCCACTTGCGTCTGGGCGCAAGAAAGCAAACAATAGGAGAAAGCTCTTATTTGAGTTCTATGAGTAACGGTAATACTCTAGGAAAGGAAGATTTGGAATGAAGGTACTCATTGCCGATGACAGCATTGTCAGTCGGCACATGCTGGAAGCCACGGTTAAAAAATGGGGTTACGAGCCGGTGGTGGCTTGTGACGGCAAAGAGGCGTGGGAAATCCTTCAAAAGGATGGTGCCCCCCAACTCGCCATTCTCGACTGGGTCATGCCCCAACTGACAGGGCCTGAAGTATGCCGTCTTGCCCGCCAGCAGCAAAAGGATACCTATACCTACATGCTGCTGCTCACCAGTAAAAACCAGCGTGAAGATCTCATCGAAGGCATGGACGCCGGTGCCGACGATTACGTCACCAAACCTTTCAACCACCACGAGCTACAAGTACGTCTCCGCGCTGGCCGCCGAATTGTTGACCTGCAATCGGAACTTCTCGTCACCCAGGCTGCCCTCCGCCAGCAAGCCACTCACGATTCCCTCACCAAGGTCTACAACCGCAGTTCGATCTTCGAAGTTCTGGATCGAGAGCTCATCCGCGCTGAACGCGAAGGCCTCCCAGTTGGCTTGGCGCTGCTCGATATAGACTATTTCAAGTCCGTCAACGACACCTACGGCCACATTGCCGGAGATGCTGTCCTCAGAGAAGCTGCTCGCAGAATCAAAACCACGATTCGCTCTTATGATTCCCTCGGCCGTTACGGCGGCGAAGAGTTCCTCATCATTCTCCCTGGCTGTGATGAGGCTTGTACCCGCAGCCAGTCCGATCGAATCCGCCGTAATCTGGCCATGGAGCCCATGCCGATCCATGAGTCCAGTCACTCGGATGTTTCTCTCGCACTAACGGCCAGTTTCGGTAGTACGACCGCTCTCCCCGGCCATCGTATCTCGGCTGAAACACTCCTGCGGATTGCTGACGAGAGTCTCTATGAAGCCAAGCGTGCCGGCCGCAACCGCGTAGTCTTCCGCTCCATCCTCGGCGAAACAGAGCCGATTCTCGCGGCCTCGGCTTTCTAGTTCCCCAACCTAATTTCCTAACTGTGCAACGCTGAAATGGCTCAAGGTATCCATATACTGCGCCACTCCCCGAAGTAACGCTTCGGCAATCTTCTGCCGGTAATCCGGCTTCTTCAACATCGCTTCTTCCTTAGGATTACTCAGGAAGCCAATCTCGGTCAGCACGCTAGGCATTTCTGCCCCGATCAAGACGATGAGTGGAGCCTTTCGCACGCCCCGGTCTTTCGTCCGGTTGCCAGCCTTTGTGCTTCCTGCAAACAACGATTGTTGCAGCCGACCGGCAAATTCTCGCGATTCGTCAATCTTGTCTTTGAGCGCAATCTTCTTGATCAGACTGCCGAGGTCGGCAACGCTTCTCTCACTCGATGCGTTCTCTCGTGCCGCTACTTCCAAGGCTTCGGGCGACGACGTGAAATTCAGGTAATAGGTCTCTACACCTGTTGCCGTTCTCAATTGTGACGAGTTCACGTGAATCGAAATAAACAAGTCCGCGTGATGTTGATTGGCGATCTCGGTGCGTTGTTCTGGCGAAATGTAGACGTCGTCTTTTCGAGTCAGCACCACCTCACTGCCCAGATTGGTTTCCAGCAATACCGCCAATCGTTTGGCCACATCAAGGGTCACGTCTTTTTCAACCAGCCCCGTTGCGCCCGTCGAACCCGGGTCATGTCCACCATGGCCTGGGTCGATCACCACTTTGCCAATCTTCAGCCCAAGTACCCTGGTCAGGGACTGACGCCCAGCACCAGTGCGACTTGCTGCCACGGCCGTCGCTTGAGATTGAACTGCCTGCCGGCTGACTGCGTTGGCCGGCGGCGGCAACCGCATATCTCGCATAATAAAGCCCGATACCCGGTACGGCATCTGCGTCGGATCTGCCTTGGGAAGCTTGAAACTGCTTAACAGCAGAGGTGGTTCAGGCATTACAAAGCTTGACCTGACAATCGACCTTCGCCCAGGTAACTCAACATTAACTTTGCGCGGTGCCATTTTCTCAGGAATCATTGTCGAGAAAATGGGTGGTGACGTCCCTAATGGGTTCTTCAACTTCGGATCTGCCTTGAGCGGCCGCAACTCCACCACGAGACGGTTTGGATCCTTTAAGACAACCGTGCGGTATTCCACCTCACCTAACTGAAGATCAAAAACCAGGCGCGTCACACCCTTATGGTTCTCCGCTACACGCACTTGCTTCAACAGGTTGCCAGTGGCCGCAATCGCCTGCATGGCCCCCCGTGGCCCGTTATCTGTTCGCCCCGCCAACTGTGGCACCATGTCCGCAAAATCGACAAAGATACGCGCGGGGTTCTCAATCCGATCCGCCTTGATGTCGATCAACCCATTTGCCAAGACCGACACTCTCGTGACTGTCCCCTGATTCTCGATCCGCACATCGGTGATCGAGCCCCACTTCGGCTTCTCCTGCGCACACACCGCGAAACACATCAACAGCAACAGGCCATTTCTCAGGCCATCGGTTACGCGCAATGTGTTCGCGGATTTCTTCATGACATCCTATGGCATCCCGATATGGATGCGACCTTGCGAATCCACAACCTGTTGTATTCTCGGCTGAACCGCTTCAACCGGTTTGGCCGCCACAACGGGTGCCTGAATTCGCTTGGATTCGCCGTAGCGCTTTCCCACCTTGTACACGTAATCTATCGTTTCCGGATAAGGAGGAATCCAGCCATGCTTTTTCACCGCCGCTTCTCCGGCATTGTATGCCGCGAGCACCAGGCGGTCATCGTTGAACTTCGTTTTCAGATAACGCAAGAATTTGACCCCACCCTCGATATTCTGACGTACATCGAAGGCATTGGTCACTCCAAGCTGCCTGGCCGTCGCTGGCATCAGTTGCATCAAACCCATAGCACCTTTGGGCGACACAGCATTCGGATTGAAGTTGCTCTCTACCTGCATCACACTGCGCACCAGCAGCGGGTCTACCCCATGAGTTGCAGAACTCTGCTCCACAATCTCGTCCACTTCCCGGCGGGTCGGATTCATCACTTTGGCTTCAACCGGCACATTGGAAGTCGTCTCGCGGGCAATCACTTCCACTGGAGGAACCTCGCGTGGAAGCATGACTTGAGTTCGTACCAGCCGCCCGCTTCCACGATCTACCCGTACCGTCGTACGGACGATCCCCGCATCGGCACACCACAACGGCACACCGGCAAGGCAGAAGCACGCTAGGCTAAAACATAAGCGCCTCATCTTGTTCAAACTAATCATATCTGAAAACTCTTTTTGAATCAATGAATTATGCTCCACAGTCCGTTGCCTCTGCACCTGCCGGTGCCTTCCTTTTGGCTGGCGGTGCCAGCTCACGCATGGGTCGCGACAAAGCGCTGATTCCATTTAAGGGCAATCCCTTACTAGTACATCTGGCTGAATTACTGAGATCCGTCTCAGTCGATTTCCACATCGTTGCCCCACCGGAAAGGTACGAATCCTTCAGGTACCCGATCCTCCCCGATCTTCGCGACAACTGCGGCCCAATGGCCGCCATTGAAACCGCACTGGCCCACTCGCCATACCCCTGGAACTTCATCGTTGCCTGCGACATGCCGCTGCTAAGCTCAGACTGGCTCATCACCCTCCGCAATACCGCCCTTGCTTCTTCGGGAATCGATTGCGTCTCCAGTGCAACCGCACCCGATTCGCCCAATCCGCTGGCTGCCATCTGGAACCGCAGCGCACTTCCAAAGGTGCGTAGCTTCCTCGATGAAGGCAATTTCCGCGTCCGCGGCTTGCTTTCTTCACTCGAAACCAAAATTCTCATCCCACCAGACCCACAAATCTTGGCAAACTGGAATCGTCCCGAAGATCTTTCGGGTTTACTTGGCGAAGGAAAGGCAAACAGTGGCCGTTGAAGGTTTTCCCTATTACATTGAATTTCGGCACGTATATAAGACGTTCGACAGGCCCATTTTAGTCGATACGAATTTTTTTGTTCCTGCAGGAGAAACCGTCGCTGTCATCGGACGCAGCGGCGTTGGCAAGTCTGTGTGTCTCGGCCACATCATGGGATTCCTCAAACCTGACGATGGCCGTGTCATCGTGGGCAACCGCGACATCACATTTTTTGACGAAGCCGAACTACGCAAGATGCGCAAGAAAGTCACGATGGTATTCCAATCCGGAGCCTTGTTTGACTCTCTCACTGTCGGCGAGAATATCCTCTTCTCGCTCGAACTCCGTGACGACTACGACGAAAAGAACAAAGAGGATGTCGTAGACGGCCTGCTAGACCTCGTCGATCTGCTCCCCTATCGCGACTCCTACCCGGCTGATCTTTCTAC
>CAZZGS010000225.1:0-7193 GCA_964653845.1 uncultured Bryobacter sp. | reverse complement strand
CACTTACTGCTGTGCTTCAAACCAACGCTGCAGAATATGTCACCGATCGCGAGGTTTTCTGGTCTACCTCAAATGGCCGGGTCGTGACAATCACCGGTACCGGCCCCATTGTCACCATTCGTGGTTTGGCTGGGGGCTCCGCAATCCTTACCGCTACCAGCGAAGGCAAAACCAGCAACCGGATCACGGTTTTTGTTGCTTCCCAGTGCTGCGCCATCGGCGAAGGGGCCCCTTCTCAGGCTCTCTCTCAAACTTTTCTCGACGCAATTCAGCGAAACCGGATCACCGTTCGAACTCCTGTCGCTTCCCCGGTTCGTCGTGCCGGTGTTGGATACCAGCAAGAAGCCATCGCCTTGCCCTCAGGCAACCGTATCCTGATTCTCAAAGCCGACTCAAGCCCCGTCGCCTACCTTCTCTCGGGTCCTTCGCTTACTTCTTACGAGGCACTGGGCGGAGTTTCTGGCGTTTTGGGCTTTCCGGTTTCTGATTCCAACGGCAATGGAACCCAGCGCTTTGAAAACGGTGCACTCGCCGGTTCTCCCCTCAGACTCGTCTCAGGCACCATACTCACTCGCTGGCTTGCCTTGGGCGCAGATTCTGGCGCTCTCGGGTCACCCGTCTCAGACCGTTCTTTCTCGATTACCTTTACCGGTACCCAGGTCGCCAGCCAGGTCTTCAAGTCTGGTGTTCTGTTTGAATACAGCCTTGGCATCCTCTCTGGGCGAGCCTTCCTCACCACCGGTCCCATCGCAGCCAAACATCTCGAATTAGGCTCCGCGGCCGGGTCAATTGGAGCGCCACTGACTGACGAATTCCTGACTGCCGGCGCATTTCGCCAGGAATTTGAAGGGGCCTTCCTCGAATACAACCCTGGCGGCCCAGTTCGCGTGATCGACAAAGCACGCCAGCCTACCCTTACGATTACCCCATCTTCTCTACTCCCTGGCGCCCGCTACCGTGTTGCCGTTGGCGGATTCCCCGCCAGCGCTCGATTACGTGTCACCCAGGGTTCCGGCTCAGCCGCCGATAGCTTCGACTTGACTACCGTCAATGGATCTTTCCTCTGGGAGAGCATCGTTCCCTCAACTGCCCGCGCTGGCGTTGTAATTCTGCGCGCTACCAATACCAATGCGCCACAGAGCTTTGCCGAAGCGAACTATACCGTGCGCACACTCGCAGAATTGCGCCCTGCTTTGACCAAGGTCTCCGGTGATTCCCAGGCCGCTGCTCCGGCTACCGTACTTCCGCTACCGATTCGCGTCCAGCTTCGCGATTCTTCCGGCAGCCCCCTCGCGGGGGTCCCACTTCGCTTTGAGGCGTCCCCCGGCGGCGCGATTCTCGACTCAAGCCCTGTTACCAGCCCCGAAGGCATCGGTGAAGCCAGGCTCCGGCTTCCGGCCCAAAGCGGCATCTCACTCTTTTCTGTCGAAGCGGGCGGCCAGACCACTACCTTCTCGGCTCGTGCCTCTGAACAGGTTCCCACCGACTCCCCCCGCATCACTCAGGCTGTCGACGGCAATCTCGGCAACTCGACATTGCCTCTGGCCCAGAAGGGCTCGCTAGTTGCTTCCCTGGCGGGTCTAATCCGCTTCTACCAGCAGCGCGGCGTGGCTCCTTCTGACAACGGCCTCGCTGATACTACTTCTCTAAATAACTATCTCCGCGCCTTCTGCACAGTCGATGCCGCTGGCACCCAGATTTGCGACGGTTTCCTCGATCCTGGCCTAGGTGCCGACCCACAAGCCAACCCATTCCGGACAGTCGATTTCGCCAGTGGCGCTCTCAGTCTGGCTTTTCCCGAACCCACACTTGCCGCCATTCGTGAGGCAATTGCTACCTCAGGGCCTGTCGTCATCGGCCTCAACCTTTTGCGCAACGGCCAATCAGTCGGTGTCCACTTTGTTACTGCCTTCGGCATCCTCGCCGATGCCGATCTGGCCATCAGCGACCCCAATCCCCAGTTCGCCTTAACCCGCCTCAGTCAATACACAACCGGCTTCACCGCTGCCGCCGCAAATTGGCAGGCCAGCCCCATAGCCGCCATTCAGATTCTCCCTCGTACCTCAAACAGTGCCGCTTTCTACGCCTTCTCTACTGCCACTTTCGAAGTCCTCAGCCCCGCGGCAGCCTGCTCCCGCTCCGTGTCTTGGCCTGCCAGCTTTGCCAATCTTACATCCACCACATCATCGCTCCACCTCAGGCTTCAGAGTTGTGATGGATCTGCACTTTTCTACCAGGCCGCCCTTCCGTCCCCTCCATTCCTCTTCTCCCTGGTCAGCCTTACCAATCCTCCCGCCCAGTCCGTCGTCAGCGCAGCCGATGCCACCGCCTATCGAATATCGAGGTCCACCTCTGATGCCTGGACTCTGACCCCAGAGCAAATCTCCGTGAACTCTTCAGCCATCCTGAATGCCGCAAGTTTCACTTCGCGAATTGGGGCGGGAACCATCATCAGCATCTTCGGTAACGGCCTCCCGGTTCGCGCTGGCGCTGGCTCATCCGTAGACATTGATGGGCAGACTCTGCCGATCTTCTTTTCCAATGGCTTTCAGCTTAATACCGCAATCCCCTCGGCCATCCCCCCAGGGTCGGCCAACCTCAATATCCGGTCCCCCTTCGGTGAATCCTCAACGCGAATCGAAATCGCCGATCAGGCGCCCGCGGTTTTTCTTGTAAACGCACGTGGTTCTGCAGCTCTGCTCAATCAGGATTCAAGCCTCAACTCACCTTCCAATCCCGCTGTCCGCGGCCAGGCGGCAGTGCTTTTTGCCACCGGCCTCGGGCCTGTTCGCCTGCAATCCAGCGGCCTGAGCACCACCACCGGTCCTGTCCTGGTTGTGGTTAACGGAAGAGAGCTCACCCCGTTTTTTTCAGGGCTGGCCCCAGGCTTCATCGCGCTCTACCAGATCAACTTCAGCCTCCCGGTGAATCTTCCACCAGGCTTGGACCAACAAGTACTACTCCGTTCGGCAGGCCTCGATTCCAATCCTGGATTAATGTCCATTCGTTAATGTTTATGCTCAGTGGGCGGGACATGTGTGTCGCAAATCACATCCAACTGTGTCGGATTGACTCATTTCATCTCCAGAAACGAACCTAACCCAAGCGCTTTCAGCCAGTTGCTAAGATTTTTCCTTGACTACAGCCGCTTCATTCTGATACTAGTGGTATGTCTGCAAAGAGACAGGCGGCTTTCATCACAGCGACGTGGATTCCGCGAGCACAGAGTTTATAGTTTTACAAAGAAGTCGCTTCGGCTTGGAGTCGTAGTTTAGTTTGAGTCGTAGTACAAAAGCTGTAACAAGAGGCTCAGGTTGAAAAAGAACTTCCATCAATTCAAAAATAAGACAACACTTCACAAGGAGAAGGATATAATGTCGCATTTCCGTAAAATGCTTTTTGCCGCTGCGGCCGTTGCTTCCTTTATTGGAACCAGCAACACAGCCAACGCGCAAGCGAACCCCTTCGTCTGCAACACCAGCTTTTCGCCCCTCGTCGTTCGCGTCGAAGGTCTGCGTGAGCTCGTAGGCGATATCGTAATCACGTGCACTGGTGGTAACTCCATCGGTACGCCAACCAATCAAGCCCAGCTCCAGAACACCATGAATCAGCCCCCGACAACGGGCATTGCTGAGGGTATTGTAACTGCTCCTGGTCTTGGCGTAGGTAGTGCTTTCGCCGCGATCACCAACCCCACCGTCCCCGCGATCAACATCTCGGTAACGGTAACTGGTACCCGCATCACCAATCGTATTTTTGGTTCCAGTAACCTCACCGATGCACTTTTGTTCATCGATGAGCCCGCCAACCCCACCTCCGGTGCTACCACTGCTCAGCAGAATCCCTGCTTGCTCACTGGCTCCACCGTTGGCACCGCTGGCGTTTGCACGGGTCAGAATTACTTCTTCTCAGCCGGCGTAGCAGTTGGTTCAGGTTACCCCTTTGTCGCAGCTGCTGGTACAGTAGCTGCTACTGGCGGCGTACCGGTCAACGTATATCAGGCCCAGTATGGTGTTGGCGGCGGCTTTGCTCCTAACGAGCAGACCATCACCTTCGTCGGTGTGCCGATCGTTCAGCCGGGTACCCACGCCGGTGCTGGTTCGCGCGTTTACCGCATCAAGAACATCCGTGTTCAGGTTGCCAACGCCTTCCAGGTCAACGGTCAGATCCAGGCCTTCATCTCGATCCAGAATCCTCCTGCAAACCTCGTGCTCAACAATGCTCAGGGTGTAGTCGGCTTCGTTCAGCGTGGTCTCTTCTTTGACACAATCTCTGGCGGACCCTACGCTCAGTGCTTGGGCTGGAATGCTACCGGAGCCGGCGGCTACCCCTCGGAAACCACTGGCTCTTCACAGACCGGCCTTCTGGCCACCGGTGCTCTCCGCTTCACAGAAGCCTACGGCGTTTCATTTAAGCGTCGCGGTTTTGGCGGCACATTGGACGTATATGATCCTGTATTTAACCAGTTCGTCGCAATCGACGGCCTCTCCGGTCAGTCTGATCCCCGCGTGAACTATAACAACGAATCTGGTTTCTACAACCGCCGTTTCCCCACCACGAATAGCTTGCAGAGTGTCGGCATCGCCTCCAACGGTACTCGCCTCCGCGCTCGCTTCTCTGGTGTTCCGGCTCAGGTTCGCCTCTACGTTTCCGCACAGCCTGTAACCACCGCCTCGGGTTGCAGCTCTTCCGTATCTAACATCGCAACCTCGACCGGCACCGCAGGTCTCTGCCTCGGTCAGGGTTCCGCAGTTGGCAACGCTGCCTTCGCGGTCTCCGGTGTAAATGCTGACGGCGCAGTTGAAGGCTTTACGGCCAACACCAGCTACGCATTCGGTTCCACCGGTGGCAACGCCACCGTTCAGGGCACCACTGCTCTTGGTTGGGGCGGCAATGGATTTGCTTACGGTGCATTGAGCCGCACAGTTCAGTTCATCCGCGTCGCAACCGCTGCTGATGGCACAGGAACCTTCTTCTGGGAAGTTCTCCGCGCCGATGACAACGTCATTGATCGCTTCGACTTCCTCGTTGCAGTCGCCTTCCCGCCAACCACCAGCATCGTAACCGATGCCAACACCTCCGTCGTGGCCAACGTTTCGGGCAATTATGCTCCGATCGCTGCCACCGGTGGCAACGGCTATCCTTCGATCCCGAGCTTCGTGCTGACTCAGCCCGAAGAACTGAGGCCCATCTTCTCGATCACCAACTGCGCCACGAACTTGCTCTATCCGTTCGTTAGCAGCGTGACTGGCTTCAACACCGGTATCGCAGTAGCCAACGCTTCCAAGGACCCCTTCGGCACCGTGAACGAAACCGGCATCTGCCGCGTATTCTTCTACGGCACCACCGCTGGCGGTGGTATCGATCCTACGCCTCAGTCGTTCAGCAAGTCTGTTCCCTCTGGCCAGGTCGCTACCTTCAACCTGCTCTTCGGTGGTCCTGAGTACGGCATCCAACCGGTTGTCGGTTTCCAGGGCTATGTCATCATCTCGTGCAACTTCCGCTGGGCACACGGCTTCGCCTTTGTAAGCGATCCGTCTAACCTCCAGACTGCACATGGCTACCTCGCGCTGATTCTCGATCCCGCAGGCATCCGTCGTAACACTGGTGCTTCGCAGGCCGAACAGCTCGACAACTAAGCCTTGTCATAGCTTGAAACCACTTCGGGGCGGACTTCGGTCCGCCCCGATTTTATTTTTGTGAGATCAGGACATTCTCTGTTAACATCAGAGGGCTGCGTCCTTCCATCTCTTTAGCTCTGAAGAGGAAATCCATGTATAGGCTATCTCTGTTTTTGCTGGCCACTTTGTCTTTCATTGCGCCAGTATCTGCTTCCAATATTGTTGTGCTCCCCCAGGAAAACTCGGGCAACACGACCGGCTATATCTATAGCCCCGAACCATTCACCCAAATCGGCACTATTGCCGTCGACCCCCTTGCCTTTGAAGCCATTTGGCATCCCAATGGCCAAAAGCTTTACGTATTCTCCAAAAGCTTAACCAAGTCGATCGCCGTGTTTTCCGGCTCTTCTCCCTACGCGGAAACGACTTCCAGATCTTTGGCGAATATCACAACAGCCAAAATCTCACCAGACGGCCGCCGATTGCTTGTTCTCTCACAGGCGTTGCGCATCTATGACACAGCAACGGATCAGGAAATCACAGGCCTTAACACCTGCGGAGACACCAATTGCGTACCGGTAGATGTGGACTTCTCCATCGATTCCAGCCGCGCATTTGTTCTGAACAGCAACGGCACACTGGTCGCCATCAATCTCGGCAATAATACCATCGGCAGCCGCCTCAGCATCGCCAATGGTCCAACAACCATGATGGTCGGTGCCACTGGTTTGATCTATGTCACCGCCCAGAACCGTCTGCTCGAAATTGACGGCCGCGACGCACTCATTCAAATCGGGGCGGAGATCCCCATTACCGGGTCCAACTGCCTCAAGCCTCAGTTCACCCCTGACGGCAGTCGCATTGTCGTCGCTTGCAATGTGATTGGGTCCACTCAAATCTACGTCGTCGATACGATTACCCGCACCATCGCTCAGTCCACAATACCGAGCGCAGTCGCAGAGCGCTTCAAGGTCACCTCCAATAGCACCGCACTTTATTATGTGGGCGTCAGCAATACGGTATTCCGTGGTGGTCTGGTTTCTCCGCTTGTCAATCCGGTACAGTTGGAGCTTGGCGGTACAGGTGTTCTCACCGGCGGCCGCTACCTTGTCACTTCAGACGAGCAGCCATCCAATCGCTACTTCTTTTCAAATGTGTCCAATACACTTTCCCGGATCAACCTTGAAACGAACAGTTTGAATAGTTCTATTTCGCAGCCTACCTTTGTTGGCCCCAGCTTCTTTACCGGGCGCGCTCCAACAGGCATTCCGTTCAGCCTGATCACGATCACGCCTTCTCAATCGGCTGTCCAGGGCCAGCGTGGCCGCCCACTGGTCGTCCGCGCACTTGACAGTTCCACCCGTCCTCTCAGCGGAGTCACGATCAATTTTGCATCCAGTACCACTAATTTTCCCTTCGACCAATCTGCAGCCATAACCAATAAAGACGGTTACGCGACGATAAGTTACACCGCTCCATCAACCACAGGTACCTTTTCTGTTACTGCTTCAACGAGCGGATCACAAGGGCAATCCTTCACCATCAACGTTACTGGCACCGGCAATCCTGGCG
>CAZZGS010000224.1:2682-7195 GCA_964653845.1 uncultured Bryobacter sp. | reverse complement strand
GCTCTAAGCCACAAAAGCGACAGTCCTGCTGAAGCACAAAGCATCGTTGGCTCGGCCGCAGCATTTCGCATGCGCCACTATTGCGTTCTGTTGAGAGCGTTGCCGCACTCAAGGCTGGCAGGACCCTCACCACACGATGCCCTTAGCAATCTTTTCGATTTGATCGTTTGCGTTCGAGTGAGTGCGGCCGTCGCTTAGAAATGCGTGATGTCTTAATCCCTGCTTCTGCCCAGGCAACTGCGACAACATTGTGGACTGGAAATCGTAAACCTTACCCGATGAAAACTCTCAGTTTCTTTTAGGCAATGAAGGGCTTCATCCCACTAACAAATATGCGCGCCGCGGGTTTCGAGATAAACCGCGTACATCGACTGGCTCCCGCACATAAACAAACGATTCCGCCGCGTACCGCCAAAACAAACATTTGCGCAAATCTCCGGCAAATGAATCTGGCCGATCTTCTTCCCGTCTGGAGCAAAAATCTGCACCCCGTCATAACCCGCACCTACCCAACCAGCCGCAGCATAAATGTTCCCGTTAATATCGGCACGAATTCCGTCGGCGAGGCCGCCCCCCATCGAGCAGAATTCCTTGCCACCCTTGAGCGACTTCGAATCCGCAACATCCCAAACCTTAATATTCCGCGGAGCCTTCGGATAGTGTGATGCCCCGGTGTCGGCGATGTACAGCTTCTTGTAATCCGGCGAAAAGCACAAGCCGTTGGGCTTGAAGATCTCATCGGTCACCTTCTCGATCTTCTTTGTCGTGGGATCAATCCGGTACACCGCTTCCTTCAGCAGCAGCTCACTCACGTGCCCTTCATAGTTCCCCAGGCTCCCGTAGCCGGGATCGGTAAACCAGATGCCCCCATCCGGGTGCACCACGGCATCGTTAGGCGCATTAAACGGCTTACCCTCAAACTTGTCGGCAAGCACGCTGGTCGTCCCGTCCAGTTCATAACGTAAAACCCGCCGGTTGCCATGCTCGCAAGAGATCTGCCGCCCTTGGTAATCGAAAGTATTCCCGTTCGAATATCCAGCGGGCTGATGGATGACACTCACATGGCCATCGTCTTCAATCCAGCGGTACTGCTTGTCGTTCGGGATATCGCTCCACACCAGATACTTGCCACCGCCGTGCCATGCCGGCCCCTCAGCCCACAAGAATCCACTAGCCAACCTTTGAATTGTAGTGTTGCCAATCTTCACTTTGTCAAAGCGCGGATCGAGCGAAACCACATCCGGCTCCGGATACCGGATCGGTGTCTTGCCCGAATAATCCCGATTCACTGTCTGTGCGGCCGCAACCAAAGGAGCGGCAAGAGTAGGTAGAAGTCCTCGACGTGTCATGCGCGTTGAGATTATCACAGCTACCAGGACAGATTGAGTGCAAGCTTGATAAATCGTGGCAGGTTTCGTTGAGTCGGCTCCATCTGACCAAAGCGTGCACTGGTAACATCAAGCGCGCCAGAAGCAAAATTCGAGAACCACGGCCGGTTAAACGCATTCACCATCTCAAAGCGGAATTGCAACCGAACTTTCTCCGTGATCGGAAAATATTTGGCCAGCGAAGCGTCGACATTCCGATACCCCGGAACTCGAACGTCGTTGAACCGCGTCGGGAAGTCGCGCAATTCAAAGTTCGTAAGCGCAGGCACCCGTCGTCCCGTCGAATCATTCCAAAGCGAAGTGTCAAAGTATTGCGTGAACAAATTGGGTGATTCCAATTTCGCAGAACCCTCCTTGGCCGGCTTGGCATTGGGGAAGTTCGCTGTCCATCCACTTTGATAGGCAATGTTGCAATTGATCTGCCAGCCCCCGATCACAAGATCAGCCAGCCGGTTCACATTCCCGGCAAAGTGCTGCCCACGGCCAACTGGAAGATCCCAAACCCCGGCGATCGCAAATTTGTGCGGAATGTCGATCTGCCCGGCCGAGCGCCTCTCAAGCTGCGTCGAAGTCGGGTCCGAATAGTTGTAATCCTGAGGCCTCAACAGCGACACCTGCTCTCTCACCTTGATAAACGAATAGCTGGCATTAAAGACCACGCCCCTGGAATAGCGCTTGGTCAATTTCGCCTGCAGGCCGTCATAACGCTGGCTTCCAATCGACAGATTGTTGTAGTTAAACGCCCCATACTGCGGGTAAGGTAGCAGCAACTCCTGACGGGCAATCGTCGCACCGTTCTTTGATGCATTATTCGGAATCAGCCCACGCAACGGGTTGGTTACCTGAGCCGTGTAATAGCCCGTATCCAGCGCCCCGCTTGGCAGACGGCGCCCCATCTCGGCACCCGGAATCACGTTGATATTCGTATTCACAGGAAGGCTGCGCGACAAATTCCCGACATAGCCAACCTCGGCCAGCATGTTCCCCGGCAGCTCATGCTGCACGTCAATCGAATACTGGTGCGATGCAGGCAGACTCCGGTCCAGATAGTTGATGTTGATACCCTCGCCCAAAAAGCTTGCAGCCCCAAGGGAATTCCCGATCGGAGTCAGCAAACGCCCGCCAGGCAGATTGGAGAACGCATTAGTAAGGTTCACCGCAGGAGTCAAATTGCCGTCAGTCGTAGTAATAGCGCTGGTCGCGCGGCTAAAGCCCTGTGTCGCCCCAGACTCGTTCTGCCCTAGATAGTAAAGCCCATAGCCGCCACGCAAAATCCACTTCGGCGCCAGCTTAAAGGCCAAGCCCACCCGAGGCTGAATGTTATTGCGATCGCGATTGAAGGCGTTGCGAGGATTGCCTCCCTGCGCAGCAAACTGTACTCCACCTTTCAGGTTCAAGCCCGGAGCCGTAATCGCGCTAGCCGCATCGAAGTTGAACCCACGAAGCATGCGGTCGTAGCGTTCCATCAGCGGCGACTCATAATCCCAGCGCAGCCCAAGATTGAGCGTAAGCCGCTGGCTCAGCTTCCAGTCATCCTGCACAAAGATCGCGTAATAGCGATTCGTAAAAGCCGTATCAATCCCGCGATCGACACTCGCATTAGTAGGCGCACCAAGCAAGAACGTAGCCAGCTCATTTCCCGAAACCGCATCCGGAGTATTCGCCCTTGCCTGCGTCCAGTTCTTGCCAAAGTTATAAAAACCGCTGGCATTGCCGGGATTGGCACGGTTATCGCGAAACTCGCGAATCTCCGCTCCAAACTTCAGAAAGTGCTTGCCTGCCACATGATTCAGATTCGGCTGCAGCGTGTAAGCATCATTGGTCCCGGGAGCAATCGGCCGTCCATTGCCGATCTGCGCATAAGTCCCAAGCCCAAAGCCAGGAAACTGCAATACCGAAAACTGGCCCACCAGCGAATCGGCGAATCCCAACTGCCGGGGATCAAATCCAGTCCCATAGCCATTACCGCCGGCCTCTTCCCAGCGGGCCAGCCCGGCCCGCAAATTAAAGGTCGTAGTTGGTGAAACTGTCGAAGTCCAATCCGCCGTCCAGTTACGTCCATTCCGGTTCAAAGGAGTATTTCCCGAAGACTCAGCAACACTCCGCTCCGGCCAAACCAACCCGCGAAACTCCTGAAACGGATTCTGCCCATAACGGAAGAAAAGGTTGTTCCGCGAATTAATCACATAGTCCATGCGGCCAGTCCACTGGTCCAGATTCGCAACCCATCGCGAAGGATAAATGTAGTTATTCACACGAGCCGGCCCATCTCCAGGCGACGTCGGCGCAATGTAATAACGCAGCGCCGCTGCCGCAACCGGATGAATGCGATTGGCAGGAATCCGGTTCCCCGCAAAGGCCTGCCGGCTCCCGTCTGGCTGCGTCGTCAGCGGATCGTAAACTGTAACCTGCGCCCCCTGAGCATTTTGCAAGGTCGAGAAATCTCCGCCGCGCCACGGCGCAAGCGGAACCGTCAACGACCCAGGATCGGCCGACCTCTGCCGCATCGCCTCATACGACACCAGCCAAAACAGTTTATTGCGCCCATCGTAAATCTTCGGAATCCAAACCGGCCCGCTCGCCTGCAACCCATAAGCGTTGATATTCATCGGCGGCTTCTTCACACCCGTCCGATTAAGTTCACTCTGGTTGGCATTCAACTCTTCAGCCTGAAAATACTCAAACGCATTCCCGTGAAACTGATTGCCTCCAGACTTGGTAACAATCGAGATAATGCCACCGCCCGTGCGTCCATACTGCGAGTCGTAAGTGTTCGTGAGCACCTTGAATTCCTGCACCGTCTCCATCGTCGGCACATGAATCACCGTGCGGTCCCCGCGCACGTTTGAGATCCCGTCCAGCAGCACTTCGTTCTCACGATTCTTGCCGCCATTGATCGAGATCCCCGTAGTGCCACCGATATCAAACGAACGCAAATATCGCCAGTCCCCGGTCTTGATCACCCCAGCCGCAGACCACGCAATCTGAAACGGATTCCGCCCCTGCGTCGGCACATTCTGCAGCAGCTCATTCGCGATCACCTGCGACCGCGAAGCCGAATCCGTCTCCAGCAACGACACCGCATCCGACACCGTGATGCTTTGCGACAGATCGCCAACCTCAAG
>CAZZGS010000224.1:0-2582 GCA_964653845.1 uncultured Bryobacter sp. | reverse complement strand
GCAACGACACCGCATCCGACACCGTGATGCTTTGCGACAGATCGCCAACCTCAAGCTCAATATCCACACGAGCGCGGTCCTGCGCCTGCAATACGATATTCTCGCGAACAAACTTCTTAAAGCCCTTTAGCTGCACATTCATCGTGTAGCGTCCGGGAGCCAGAAAAGGCAGCACGTAATTTCCAGTTGAACTCGATTGTGCCCGCACCGTAGAATTCGTCGCGTTACTGGTAATCAGCACATCAGCCCCAACAATCGGCGCCGAAGATTTATCGGTAATCAGGCCAGATATACTGGCCCGGACTTCCTGCGCAAGGACGGGCGCAGAACAAAGCAATGAAATCGCAACAAGGCGGATCAACATCAAGACTCTCCAGGGTCGCAGTAGCAACGAGCCATGAAAGTCTATCAGTCTAGTTGTCGGTTCGCCACTGATTTAATATGGCGTCAGCCACGGCAATCACCGGCTTGATGGCCTCCAGGTCATGCACCCGTACCAGATAAGCCCCGTTCAGAATTGCCGCTGTAACACCAGCCGCCCCGGCAAACTCAAGCTCGCGATCATTCGCCGTAGGCACCAGCAACTTCTTGGTCGGCCCCACCATCACCGGTACACCAATCCCGCCCAGGATCCCAAGCCGCCCCAGAATCTGGTAATTCTGTTCCTTTCGCTTGCCAAATCCGAGACCCGGATCAATCACCAGTCGAAACTTCTCAATCCCCGCCCGCAGCGCGCGGTGCACTGCCGCATCAAGGTCCTTCGCAATCACATCAACTACATCCTTGGCTGGAGGCAGTCTAACCCAGGAATCGGGTCTGCCCCGCATGTGATTCAAAATCAACCCGGCATCGTGATTCATGATTGTCTTGGCGAGAATTGGCTCCCAGGTCAACCCGCTCGGGTCGTTGATAATCTCAACGCCCATCTTCAAAACTTCCTCAGCTACCGCTGCCTTGTAAGTACTCACGCAGATCGGTACATTCAGCTTGTTCTTGATGCGTTTGAGAACAGGGATAAGCCGCCCCAGTTCTTCCTCGACGCTCAATCGCTTATCGCCAGGCCGCGTTGGTTCCGCGCCCAGGTCAATCACATCCGCTCCAAGCTCATCCAGCTCAATCGCTTTCGCAAACATGCGATCGGGGTCATTCGCCTTCGGCCCCCCACTCTCTGTCGACAGCGCAAGCGGCGCGATGATAAACGTGCGTTGCCCCAGCCGCAGTGTGCGGCCCTTCAATTTCCAGTCGATATTGCGTCGGATGATCGCCATAAGATTTTCCTTAACTCGCTACCGTCAGACGGATCCAGCGATAACGCTTCCCGACACGGACGACAAATTCACCGGGCTCCATACGCTCGGCCGGGTTCGTAACAGATTCTAAGGTGACAGAGTTTCCAGCCTTGACGGCCCCGCTTTTGATCAGACGATCCGCATCGCCAACGCTCTGCGCAAGACCCGCCGCAACTAGTATGCGATTGATCCGCGCGTCACTAGCCTCAGCGTGATTCTCAGGCAGCGGCACGCTACCCCAGTTCTCGACCACACGCGCCGCCGCGTCCTCGCCATGAAAATCCTTGACGATCCGGTAAGCCAGATCCTTCTTCGAAGTCAGCGGATCGAGTGCGGCAATCTCGTGCATCGGCAAGTCGGTCAACAGTTCAAAGTAGCGAGGCACCAGCGCGTCCGGCATGTTCATGAGCTTGCGAAACATATCGGTAGGAGGCTCGGTGATCCCGACATAATTGCCCTTCGACTTCGACATTTTCTCAACGCCATCCAGGCCCTCAAGAATCGGTACAGTCGCCACAATCTGCGGCAACAGTCCATAATCTTTCTGGATCTCACGGCCCACCAGCAAGTTGAACTTTTGATCCGTACCACCCAGCTCGACATCACACTTCAGCGCCACAGAATCATAAGCCTGCGCCAGCGGATAGAGCAGTTCATGAACAGAGATCGGAATCCCCTCTTTGTAACGCTTCGAGAAATCATCACGCTCCAGCAGCCGCGCCACCGTGTAGTGCGAAGCCAAACGAACAATCTGCTCGTAGCGCAGCGGCTCCAGCCACTCGCTGTTAAATCGCAGCTCGGTCTTCTCGGGGTCCAGCAGCTTGAATATCTGCTCTCTATACGTCTCGGCATTCCGCGCCAATTCTTCACGAGTCATTGGAGGCCGCATCGCATTGCGTCCGGTCGGGTCACCAATCAACCCGGTCATATCGCCAATCAGGAAAATCACCGTATGACCAAGATCCTGAAAGTGCTTCATCTTCCGGATCAAAACCGTATGGCCAAGATGCAGATCGGGAGCAGTCGGGTCAAAGCCGGCTTTAACGCGAAGGGGCCGCCCTTCCTTCTGCGCGAGCAACAAGCGCTCACGCAAATCCTCTTCGCGAATAATTTCCGCAAAGCCTTTTCGCAAATAAAACAGTTGTTCGTCGACAGAGAGCACTGCTATCAATTGTAGGGGAAGCGCTTCTTCCAGTCCGCAAAATCGATATTGAGCCCCAGCCCGGGCCTGTCCGGCAACCGTACCGCCCCCTTCTCCACTAGCGGCAGCGTTCCACCCGTCAACTCATGCAT
>CAZZGS010000223.1:622-7213 GCA_964653845.1 uncultured Bryobacter sp. | reverse complement strand
CCCATCCGGCCCTTGCCGCGAAATCTATCTCCATATCGGCAATCCCGTTCGTCAGCATGACACCTCTTACGTAACCGAAATCCAATTCCCGGTCGACAAGACCCAATAAAGACAAAGACCGCCTGGGGATTCGTAAACGCAATAGCCTGCGCTCACGTCGAACGCGGAGCAGAAGCAGGAAAGCCCGGAGTCCCCTGGTGGAGGGTGCTCCGGGCTAACCGCAAACTCAACGACAAATTCCCGGGCGGGGCGGCAGAACAAGCCCGCCGCCTCCCGTGCAGAGAAACTACTATCGAGGCGAAGGAAAAGTAAAAGCCGAACCAGAAGTGACATTCTCGGTCGACAGAGGCATCAAAGTGTCCGCTCATCTCCCGCTAACTGCAGCAACTAGAGATCCTTGCTCTGGCTTCGTTCGACCCGCTTGGTAGCGCCCATCCATTTTGGCCAAGCGATCTCTCAAGCATGCGGGAAGTTGAAACGCTCTTGCGATTGGGGCAGCTGGTGCTGCTGCTGCTAAGAAGTCACCAAACAGCTTAGACGGAAGAACTTCAGCAAAAGAACTATCAACTTCAAAATAGGCTGCTTTCGGTTCGCCAAAGACTATATCCGTAACCTGATGTACGGTTTGACTGCTCACCGAGCCATCCGGTCCCTTCCAGACAGTATCATTAAAGACAACAAAACAATTTAGGTCCGGAACTACTACCAGGATCGTCTTGTATCTAGCTAGCTGCGGGTCATATTCAACTCCGTACCTTAGCGCTGGTAATCCAAACTTTCCAAAAACTTCTTTGCCTATGAACTTATCATTTGCGCCACTATACTCTGAACAGCTACCACTGGTGGGCACTCGATTCAGGAAGATATCAAGCCCCCTATTCCACTTCACTGTTGTAGTAGACTTCTGTCTCCGGGCTGGATCTACGTTTACCTGTTGCTTTAAAGCAGGAAATGCAATCGTAACCAAGCGCTGCCCTTCTGTCACATGATCTACCAGTCTTGCCCCATCCGAAGTTCTGAGCGCAATCTCTGTTGTCTCAGTCGTTGTCCGGGAGGCAGAAACATTCTTCATTACTGTCTCTCTACGCAACCAAAAGCCGCCTGAACTTTGAGTTCGAGATTGAAATATTTGAGACGATAAGAGAAGTTGCATAACTGATATAGCCAGCAACGTGAGCAATAGAGCTGCGTGTCTCACGAAGATGCGATTTAGATGCAGTAACATAGACACTCCTGGTAGCCATCGATTTGGAAACAGCCATTCGGAACATAACAATAATCTCGATAGGGGTCGGTAATTGTTACGGTGCAAGGGGTCTTGGTAGCACACCCCCAAGTATTTTTCCCTCCGCATCTTTCGTTCATTGTGTATGAATCAGCTGAGCATTCCAGTACGATGCATTTTGTCAAATATGGGCCACAAACTACGTCATCGCGTTGTGTACATCTTGTAAATCCCATTCCTCGACATTTATAGCAATCTGCCGAACTAGTAATAGTGGCGGCAAGAATTAGACAAAGCATAGTTAACGCTTTCTTGATCTACCTCTTGACTGGAACTCTAACAGAGTTCTACAGTGAGTTCAAGGGCTTTTTTACTGGCGTCCGGCTTCTTTTCGCGACGGCGCAGAAGCATCCTGGAATCAATGATCTGCACTAATTCGTCTTAAAATCTATTTGAAATTCCAAAAGTTCTTCCGGGTCAACACCGCTTTTTGAGCTGCGGAACAATGTGGCATGAGCGCGGGTCGGACTATTTTCTCGCAGGTGATCGCTCATGCGCCAATTCATGAATTTCGTCAATTTATCACACGGTGTGGCGGCGATGCTAACCCGCTCTGCTTTTCCTGCCGGGATTAGTATCTGGCCATGGCATTTGCGCAATTGACTTACAGGGAGAGCCTGCGCGACATCGAGGCGTGTCTTAAGTCCGTTGCGAAGGCCACTAAATAGCTTTGTCTCCCGGCTCAATCTATGCACTCATAGGCTGCAAGCGTCAGGAAGTCCGCACACCGGTCACTTAGCATCATCTCCTCAAACATCTTGGCTGCCAGCGGAAATTTTCCCGCGTCAAAGCGCTTCTCACCGAGGATCGAGCGAATGTGCACAAGTTGCGTGGCGATAGTTTCGCGAACCAGGTCTGGACTCACCTCGCGGCCGTCCTGAAGCTTGACTCTGTGCCTCAGCCACTGCCATACCTGAATGCGAGAAATTTCCGCAGTGGCTGCGTCTTCCATCAGGTTGTAAATAGGAACGCAACCATTACCCATGAGCCAGGATTCAAGATACTGAATGCCGATGTCGATATTGATCTTCAGGCCCTCTTCGGTGATGTCCCCTGTTGGCACTTTAAGCAAGTCTTCTGCCGTCACCTGAACATCGTCCCTCTTGATATGGATCTGGTTGGGTGTAGTCATGTTGGCATTAAAAATTTCCATGGCCACCGGTACAAGCCCCGGGTGGGCAACCCAGGTGCCGTCATGCCCCGCCTTGACCTCACGCAACTTGTCCTGGCGAACTCGTTCGAGCGCTGCATCGTTGGCAGCCGGGTCGTTCTTGATTGGGATCTGCGCCGCCATACCACCCATTGCAAAGACCCCGCGGCGATGACAGGTCCGAATCAGCAACTGCACATACGAATGAAGAAAGTGGCAGGTCATCGTGACCTGCGCACGGTTCGGCATCACAAAATCAGGGCGATTACGGAAGGTCTTGATGAAGCTGAAAATGTAGTCCCAGCGGCCACAGTTCAGGCCTGCCGAATGGTTGCGCAACTCCCACAGGATCTCGTCCATTTCAAAGGCGGCGTGGATAGTCTCGATCAGCACAGTGGCGCGGATGCTGCCTTGCGGCACCTCCATATAGTCCTGAGCAAAGACGAAAACGTCATTCCACAAACGCGCTTCGAGATGGCTCTGCATCTTCGGAAGGTAGAAGTAGGGCCGGGTGCCACGAGCGAGCGCCGTCCTGACATTCTGAAAAAAGTAGAGGCCAAAATCGAAGAGCGATCCGGAGATCGGCTGCCCATCCACCAGCACATGTTTTTCGATGAGGTGCCAGCCGCGCGGGCGAACCATCAGAATCGCGGGCTTGGCCCCAACGGCATATTGCTTGCCTTCAGGGCTCGTATAAGCGATGGTGCCTGCGATGGCATCACGAAGATTCAGTTGTCCCTGGATGTTGTTCGACCAGGTGGGTGAATTTGAGTCTTCGAGATCCGCCATAAAGACGGTTGCGCCAGAGTTGAGCGCATTGATCACCATCTTGCGATCTACTGGGCCAGTGATCTCCACTCGGCGATCCTGCAGTTCGGCAGGTATCGGGGCGACCGTCCATTCGCTTGCGCGTATAGAGGCAGTCTCGGGGAGAAAGTCGGGCAGTTCCCCCGAATCGATCGCCACTTGCCTCGCCTCGCGCCGGGCCAGCAGTTCAAGTCGGCGGGCACCGAAGCGACGGTGTAATTCAGTGAGGAATCCCAGCGCCTCAGTGGTCAGTATCTGCTCGGCGGCATCCACGGGATGGGCGAGAATTGTGATCGGCTCAAAACTCATTTCGCCTAGAAGTGTATCTTAAGGCCAGGCTTAATAATTCGTTGGATACCGTAAAGGCCGAATGTGCGCAAAAAAAGAAAGCCCGGAGTCCCCCTGCCTTGGGAAACTCCGGGCTGCCAGTCGAATTGTTGTTTTTAGAACTGGATTCTTAAACCCAACTGCACATTGCGCGGGCCGACGTTCGTCGTACCCGTCACCACGCCAAAGTTAGGACTAGAGATATCCGTATTCGCTCTGCCAAACTGCGGCGTATTCGTCAGGTTAAACATCTCGACCCGGAACTGTGCCTTAAAGCGCTCCATAAAACGGAAGTTCTTAAGAATCGCAACGTCGGCATGATTGGTCGGGCCGAAACGGATATTGGGAACCCAGCGAGTCGTGCTGCTCAACTCGTAGTTCCCCGGTCTTGTAAATGCCGCCGTGTTGAACCAGCGGTTCGGATCCGGGTTCTCAACTGCCGCAGTCTTCAAGTCAGCCACATTCGGGCGCTGCACCTGAAAGCCATAATTCGCCAATGTATTCGGAGCCGTAAAGCCCAGCGGCAGCCCCGACCCAAAACGGATGATCGATGACACCTGCCAGCCACCAACGATCGCATTAGCTACCGGGTTCATGTTCGACAGATACTTGCGGCCCTTGCCGATCGGCATCTCATAAACCAGCGCATTCACAAAGCTCTGCGGCAGGTCATGAGCGGAGATCGAACGGTCTACCCTCTGATTGTAATAATCACGCATGGTATCGCCCACTTCCCAGCCTTGCCATTCACTCGCATTATCGATTGCCTTGGACCATTGGTAGGTGGTCAGCAAATTAAGACCACCGGAGATTTGCCAGTTGTAGCGAACCACGAGAGCGTTAAAGCTCGAACTGGCTCCCGGCGTGTCGCCGCTCAGATTTACGGCGGTGAACTGCGGGAAAGGCCGCAGCAAGCGATTCTGAGGGATGGTTCTGCCGGCCAGCACGCCTGTCGGAATCACCCCAAAGAATGGATTATTCACAGGAGCGTCTAGCGCCGCTCCGCGCGAGAGAAACTGCGGATCGAGCTGATTCGCCTGCTGTCCCGTGCCGTAGAGCAGCTTTCGACCCTGCGAACCGGTATAGCCAAACTCAATCACCATGCCTTTTTTGATCTCATACTGAATGTCGAATGAGAAATTCTGCACATAGCCTAGTGGGTGCAGGCGCGGGAAGAAGTTCACCGAATCGCCCACTTGTGTATTCAAGCCCTGTGTGCTGCCGATCGGCTGATTCAAACCCTGAGGAAATGGGTTGCGCAACAGCCCCGAAGGATTTGGGTTGATGCCGTCTCCGCCCACCGTTGAGACCCAGGTTGTCGTCGTCGAGAACCCTTGGTTGGACCCGCCACCGCTCTGCGGATAAAAGATACCGTATCCACCGCGAACAACGAGCTTGTCGGTTAGCTTATAAGCCATGCCGATGCGCGGAGCAAGGTTTAGCCAGTCCGTATCCCAAGCCGTACGGTTGTCCTTGTTCGCAAAAACCAGTCCGCCCTTGAGCGGCAACCCTGTCGCCTGTGCCAGCGGGCTTGCAATATTCGGGTTGAAATTGTTCAGGCGGTTGTAACGTTCCGTCCGGCCCAACTGAGCTTCCCAGCGAATGCCGATGTTCAAAGTCAGCCGTCGATTGATGCGCCATGCATCTTGTAGGTAGAGTCCATAATAAGGCGAGCTAATCGCTGGTGCAGCATTGATTGGCACTGAGCCGCTGGCACCAACGCCAAGCAATAGACTGGCAATCCCGTCGCCGCTGGTCGTTGCCGCTTGTGCGGCATTCGGGCCAGACGTCAAGCCGCGCGTAAAGTTAAAGGTTGGAGTATTGAAGTCGGTATTGTTCAACCTGGCAAATTCACCCATCCAACCGAACTTCAACGAATGTTTGCCCAATTCCTTGGTCGCGTTCGTTTGTATACTGTGGGTCTCGCGAGCCACGTTAAGGAAGCGCGAATTCGCAAAGCTAGAGTAGCCCTGCATGTTGAATCGAGGGAAGGTGGCCGTCTGAAATTGACCAACCAGCGATGCAGGCAGGCCAAGAGTCGTTCCGTTCAAACCTTCGGACGGTGAATTCTGATTCTCACGCCACCGGCCCGAACCCAAAAGCACATTCAGTACCCAGGTGGGTGAAGGAGTAAACGTAGCACCTATCACAACGTGATGCCGAGGGTTTACGTCCGAGAAATTCGTATCTGCGCCATTGCCATAAAACTGCGGAGCAACATTCGACTGCCAGGCCTTCGTCATGCGGCCAAACATTGTGTATTTCTCGCTCTTGGCCCAGTCGATACGCAAGTCCATGCGGTCATTGACCGTTCGCGTCTTGTCGGCAAGTGCGAAGTTTAGGGTATTCGTCCTCGTGTCTCCTACTGTATTTCCTGCTGGAAACAAACTAACCACCCTCGATCCGACCGGGTCAATCAGCGATGCGGGGATAATATTCCCGGGGAAGGCGTCGCGCACAAATCCCGCTCCATTCGGATTCGCCCGTGTCGTGAACGGATTGAAGATTGGAGATACACTGCCGTCTCCATTCTTGGTCTCAGAAAAATTACCTGCTCGCTGCAGAGCCGTCGGCAAAGTCGTGATCAGCGTCGAAGGGCTCGCCTGCCGTGTTGCTTCATAGGTGCCGAAGTAGAACAATCGTTTCGATTTAGAAATCGCACCGCCAATCGAAGCTCCATATTGGTTGCGTTGAAACACCGGTCTCGCCAGCCCGGAGCGATTATTCGCCCAGGCATTGGCATCCAGCTTGTCGTTGCGAAGGTATTCAAATACCGAACCATGAATCTGGTTGCCGCCACCCTTGGTGATCATGTTCACCGCGCTGCCATCGCTCTTGCCAAACTGCGCGTCAAACTGATTGCGCTGAATATTCATCTCCTGCACGGAATCAACCGAAGGCGATGCAATCAATCCACCCCAATCCACCGCAGCCGCCGGAACACCGTCAATCAGCGTCAACCCAGCCTGCCCGCGTCCGCCATTCATCGAAAAGCGGTTATGGTTCTGATCCTGTGTCGCCT
>CAZZGS010000223.1:0-612 GCA_964653845.1 uncultured Bryobacter sp. | reverse complement strand
ATTCCGGTTCGCACCGCAATCACACCAGCATTGATGTGAACCAGCGCAAACGGATTTCTCGCATTGGTAGGTAGATCGAGAATAGCTTGAGAATCAAGCGTCACGGCCCGATTGGCCGACTGCGTATCCAGCAGCGTCACGGCGGTTGAAACCTCAATCGCCTGCGATACATCGCCAACTTGCAGAGTGACATTCAACTCAAGAGTCTGGTTCACTCGCAGCGTCGCATTAGTGCTGATCGCCTTCTTAAAACCAGGATGCTCGGCAGAGACTTCGTAGTTGGCGGGAGGAAGCTGCGAGAACACATAGCCACCTTCCGCCCCTGTCGTCGCCTGACGGGTATCACCCGTGGCTTCGTTCTTGGCCGTCAATTTGGCTCCGGCTACCGTCGCGCCATTGGCGTCCGTCACAGTGCCGGCAATAGTACCGGTGAAAGTTTGACTCAGCGCAAACGCGGCTGAAATCAGAAATAGAAAAACAACATGGGTTAGCTTTCGCATTCCTCAAGACTCCTTTAAGTGGTGCGCTAAGTTTATAACAATTGCCAACCTGTTGTTAGCATGGACTTTAAGATGAAACTTTTTGTCTACATTCTGGTTGCCGTTTCCTGCC
>CAZZGS010000222.1:4001-7238 GCA_964653845.1 uncultured Bryobacter sp. | reverse complement strand
CCGTAAAGATCTCCGGGCCTGCGCCCCATTTCTTGTTCCACTTGTCACCCCAGGTCGGAAGAAACCCAACATAGAGGCCCAGTGAATTCGCCTTCTTGACGATGAAGTCGACGTGGTCCCAATAATCGTTCGCGGCACCATCCTTGATGTCCGGCCGAGTTGGGTCATTGCCAAGCAAGGGCCGATGCCCGTAAGCGTTTGGATCGTTCAACCCATCGAGTTCGGCGAGGGCAACGGCCTGAATTACGGTGTAGCCCTTACGCGCCCGATCCTCCAGGTATTGAGTCGCTTCTTCGCGGTTCAGGCGATGAAAAAGCTCCCAGGCCGTGTCTCCCAGGTAGAAGAAAGGCTTGCCCTCTGAGTTCACCAGGAAACGGCGATTCTCGCTCACCTTCAGCTTCGTCAGTGGTTGTGCGCTTACACGGCACATCGAGGCGGCAAGCACTGCCGCAGTGAATAATTTGTAGTACATAGGCATTAGAAGTCGATGCACGCAATGGCGCAGGCATCGAGGCTCAAACTCACCACACCATTGCGCGGCGTCAAGGCGGCGAGAACGCCGCCGATCATTGCACGGCGAGAGACTCCGCCACTTGAAGCGGCACCAGGCATCGAACGAGGCGCTCGAAACTCTTCTGGCTTCGTCATGGCCGATTCGGCATTAGACGCATCAAGGATCCGCATGGATGGCATTGCGCCGAGCAATGAGGCCGGAAGCTCAACCGCTTGTCGTTCCGTAGAGAGATTTACGACAATCACTCTGCCTCGTCCAGCCGACTTCAAAATCAGACATTCGATGTCGAGGGGGCGGCTTGAGACGCAAGGCAAAACCTGGCCACCGCGAAACTCGCCCACATCGGCCAGCACGTGCCATATCGGAAAGACGCTACCCGCAATCGAGTGAAACTTCTCAGGCAGCGCAGAGCCAGCCGTTGTTTCCATCACGCCCTTCCAGCCAGCCGTTTCGTAATAGGTGATTCCTGCGGCACCCGCCTCGGCCAGGTTCTTGATGCTGGCCAGTGTCCAGCCTGCTCCGAAGAGCGACATCTGGCGCGGGTCGACGCGCGCGGGCAATGCACCGGGAGGTGCTGGCGCTTCAGCCCCTGTTGCCGCAGCGTTGAATTGCTGCTTGAAGGTCACGGGAGAAATGTAGATCGGCATCGCCCCGCAGAATGCCCGGGCACTCATCACCACGTCACGCTGTGCCGCGCTATTTTCCGCCAGCGACAGATTGTCGAAGGCATGCACCTGCGGATTGATCGTAAAGCTCACACCATCAAAGCTTCCAGCAGCAGGGCGGTTTCGATTCACCTCGGCAAAGTTCGCTCGTGTCCCTCCAACAATCATGCCGGTTGGCAATACCGAGCGTGCCAGCTTCACCGCATCGGTTGTGGTCACGATTGCCTTCTCTTCATAGACAATCCAGCGGCGCACGTTGAGTTTGAGATCCTTGACCCGGGCCGCAGCTTGCTCCAGTTGCCGCCTCGGATCTGTACCCAGCAAAATAGTCATCTCCAATGGCAAATCAAGAGCACTTAATTCAACTGCCGGCTGATCCAGTGTCGCCGCCTCCGCCCGCAAGTGCGACAAGCGAAGTGCCTTCAGACGGTTCAATTGCCCCGCAGCCGGAGCCCATCGGCTCGATGCCGCCGCGAGCCCAATTTCAGGCAGAGATCTTGCTTCGCCTCGCGCCGCAATTGTTACCGGAGCCTTCGCTGGCAAACTCACCAGCTTCGGCGCACGGCCCACCAGTTGAATGACAACACTTTGTTGGATCACCGTCCCAGCCACAACCTCAACAGGGAAGGGAAGACTCAGCGGCGTTCCATAAGTCTTGAAATTACCGTCGGTCCAATTTCGATGGTCTTCCATTTCAAAAAGGTCACCCACAAAGCGGACCTCCGCCTGGCAACCCGGTGCAATCTCATGCCTGACCGCCTTCATCCCCAGAAATGGCTGGTTGGGCGCAACCTCAGCCGGCACCCGATCCTTCCTCCAGCCTTGAGCTGTTTCCACCTCACACTCGCGTCCGGCAAAACCATTCAACGGATGATGCACACAGAACCCGATTCGATTGCGCTTAAAGGTCGTCAGCGCCTTCCCTTCCATGCTGAAGGTGATCTGCCCGTCGGGCCTGCCTGTAATCTCAGCCTGCCAGCGGAAGTGGATCGGCTCGCGATTATGGTCTGATTCATAGCGAATGTGAAACCGGTCACGCCTGGAATCGATCTTCAGTTGAGACAGCTTTCCCGGTACTGTTCCCCAATTCGGATCACGCACTGCTGCATAAGCTCTTCGCAGCACTTCGCGCCCGGCACAAGTGATGTATCGCAAGTCCCCATTCTGAAAGTAAAGACTCAGCGGGCCGGCGTTCAGGCCCAGAAGCGGCGCAGGGGCCTCGCTTGTTCCATACAACAAAGTGTTTCGGGAAAGCATTCAGCTCAGGTTCCTCTGGACTACGGTTTCATAATAGTGTTAGCGTTCTTTTGAGCGCGACTGTCCATCGCATCCTCAAGAATCCGGTATCGCTGATCCGAGCGGGTAAGGTGATCCGTCATGGCCTTCTCCGCTTCTTCAACATCATGTGCCGCAATGGCTCCAACGATGCGCCTGTGTTCGGCCATTGTAATGATTTCTGACCCTGGGATCCGCAGCAAATCCCGGCGGAAGTGAAAAAGCCAGTCCAGCATCGCCTCACTCAGCATCTTGCAGACACTGTTGCGGCCGATCGACGCGATTGCCGTGTGGAAAGACATGTCATGGGCAACAAATTCAGCGCTGTCTGCAACGGCAGCTTGCTGCTTCTCGACGATCTTTTCCAGGCTCTGAATATCTTCTGCTGTCGCACTGGTTGCAGCCCGTTTTGTCATTCCAACTTCAAACAAGACGCGTGAGTCTTTCAAGTCTTCGAGAGTCTTCGGTGATGTCTGCAAGAGGTGCAACATCGTCTGGCCGATCCGGTCGAACATTCTCGCTGTGTCCGGAATCGCGATTCGGGCCCGTTCCCCATGATTGATCTCAATCAAGCCGGCTGATCCCAACGACTGCAACGCTTCTCGCACGGCGGGTCTTCCTACCCCAAACTGCTCCATTAAGCTTCGCTCGGATGGTAACTGGTCGCCAGGCTGAAATTCGCCTCCGCGGATCATTGTCAACAGTTGATCGCGAACCTCGTCAGCGAGTTTGCGGCGAATAATGGGGGTGATGTCCATAAAACGATTTTCGTATGCTCAGCTT
>CAZZGS010000222.1:0-3901 GCA_964653845.1 uncultured Bryobacter sp. | reverse complement strand
GAGTCTCCTGGCCAATCGACAACATGGGCCCCAGTTTGCCCAACCTCTTGGCGACCGTTGCGGGTAACCTCTTCGAGCTTCAGCAATTCTCAGGCCTGCGCTTGATCGATCTGGATTTACCGGAAGCATTTCGTGATGCCTATCTTGGCCCTCAGTTTGGAGTTGCCGGCACAAGACGATTGACCGGTGTCGAAGGACGGCCTCTCATCGGCACAATTGTCAAACCAAGTGTCGGCCTCTCGCCTGAAGCGACTGCTGCGCTGGTTGCAGAACTAGTCGAAGGCGGCATCGACTTTATCAAGGACGACGAACTTCAGGCTGACGGCCCACACTGTCCCTTTGCCCAGCGAGTCGAAGCCGTGATGCGTGTGATCAACAACCACGCAGACCGCACGGGCAAGAAGGTCATGTTCGCGTTTAACCTCACCGGCGAGATCGATCAAATGCTCACCAGGCATGATCTGGTTTTGCGCCACGGAGGCACCTGCGTCATGCTCAGTCTCAACAGCACGGGGCTGCCTGGTCTTGCCTACCTTCGCCGCCATTGTCAACTGCCGATCCACGCTCACCGCAATGGCTGGGGGCTCTTCCAGCGCTCCCCACACATCGGGCTCAGCTATCTGGCCTATCAGAAATTCTGGCGGCTCGCCGGTGCTGACCACATGCATGTCAATGGTTTGAGAAACAAGTTCTGCGAGGCCGACGAATCAGTCCTTGCCTCAGCCCGTGAATGCCTCACCCCGATGTTTTCGGGTCAAGGCAGGGGATGCGAAGTCATGCCAGTCTTCTCTTCAGGGCAGACCGTACGCCAGACTGCGGATACGCTTAAAGGCCTCGGTTGCCCGGATCTGATCTACGCCGCCGGTGGCGGCCTGGTCGCGCATCCTGGAGGTCTCGCCGCTGGCGTAAGAGCGATGCACCAATCCTGGCAAGCGGCCATGTCCGGGATCGACATTCAGGAACATGCCAGTACAAATTTGGAATTGCGCCAGGCCCTGGAAAAATATGCCTGATGCCCCGCGAACCTTTACTACTTACTTTCTACGGAGATGATCTCACTGGTTCGACGGATGCCATGGAGGCTTTATCTCTGCATGGCATCCCCACCGTACTCTTCCTCGATGTCCCCGCAGAAGGCGATCTGGTTCGGTTTGCCGATTGTCGCGCCGTTGGCGTTGCTGGCATGAGCCGTAGCGAATCGCCCCAGTGGATGGATCAAAACCTGCCCCCCGTCTTCACCGCTTTGCGGGAATTGGGTGCCCCAATCTGTCATTACAAAGTCTGTTCTACCTTCGATAGTTCTCCAACGGTTGGAAGTATTGGTCGTGCCATTGAACTGGGCCGTAAGGTGATGATGTCCCAGGTTGTTCCTATGGTGGTCGGTGCGCCCGTACTCAAGCGCTACGTTACCTTTGGAAATCTCTTTGCCACCGTCCACGGCGAAACTCACCGTATTGACCGCCATCCCACCATGTCTTGTCATCCGGTCACTCCGATGGACGAGGGCGACTTGCGCCGGCACTTGGCTAGGCAGACTGACTTGCGGATTGACCTGATTGATATCCTCGCGCTGCAGGCCGGCCAAGGGCTCGAGAGCTTCAAAGAACTTAGCGCCAAGGGTGCGGCGATCATCCTTTTCGATACCCTGGACCTTGCTAGTTTGAGAGAAGCGGGCCGTGCCATCTGGGAATCGCGAGGTACCGCCACTACCTTTGTGGCGGGCTCTTCTGGAGTTGAATATGCACTGCTGGCGTGGTGGGAATCGCAAGGTGCTCTCCCTCCCAGTATTCCCATTTGCGATGCAGCCCCAGTAGATAGAATGCTGGTGGTTTCTGGAAGCTGCTCACCGCTAACAGGGAAACAGATCGACTGGGCACTTGCCAATGGGTTTGAGGGTGTCGCTGTCGATCCGGTGCGGCTTGTATCAGACCAAGCTGAACTGGAAAGCGTGCAGGACAAGGCAGCCGCAATCCTGGCAAGCGGCCGTAGCCCGGTTGTTTACACTGCGGCCGGGCCTAAAGATGTGGTGAAGCAAGACAACGACTTTGGACGCCAAATCGGACTCCGGTTGAGTGCGGTGTCGGCCGAACTACTGCGCCGAACCGGCGTCAAACGAATCATCAGCTCAGGCGGAGATACCTCAGGCCATATAGGGAAAGCACTTGAGATTCAGGCCCTTACTGTGATTCGTCCTTTCGCGCCCGGATCACCGCTTTGCCGGCTCTGGTCGAGGAATCCACACGCCGATGGGGTTGAGATTTTGCTCAAAGGAGGCCAAGTGGGCAGCGAAGAACTCTTTGGTCAAGTTCAAAAAGGAAGACTCACTTAAATCATCAGGAAAGATGATATGCTTAGCATACCACTTTGGGGTGGCAAAGGCTATGAAACAGACAATCGCACTTTTTGGCGCTGGCGGAAAGATGGGTTGCCGGATAACCGACAACTTTAAGGACACCTCGAATCGGATCCTTTATGTAGAAGTGAGCCCCGCCGGGGTAGAAAGGCTTGCCAGTCGCGGCCTGACGGTCACCCCACAAGCTGAGGCGATAGCTATCGCCGATGTGGCGATTCTTGCTTTGCCGGATTCGCTGATCGGCAAGGTTGCCCCGTCGATCATTCCAGGCCTCAAGACGGGAGCCATGGTAATTTGCCTCGATCCTGCTGCGCCTTATGGTGGCGAACTCCCTGAGCGTGCAGACCTCGCCTATTTCATCACTCACCCTTGCCATCCTCCCGTGATTCACGACGAAACTGAAAAAGACGCTCAACTGGATTTCTTTGGTGCGATCAAGGCCAGGCAACATATTGTCTGCGCGCTGATGCAAGGCACTGAGTCTGACTATGCCAACGGCGAAGCTCTGGCCCGGGAAATGTTCGCGCCCGTCATGGAGGCGTATCGGGTCACAGTCGAACAGATGGCAATCCTGGAGCCGGCCTTATCTGAGACTGTCGCCGCCACCTGTTTTGTGATTATCCGCGAAGCGATGGACGAAGCAGTCCGCCGCGGTGTACCAGAAGCGGCCGCTCGTGCCTTCATCCTGGGACACATGAAGGTCAACATCGGCATCGTCTTCAACTTCATCAACTCGCCCTTCTCCGACGGAGCTCTGATGGCGATCGAGCGTGGCAAGAAAAGCCTCTTCAAGCCCGACTGGAAGGATGTCTTCAAACCAGAGAATGTCCTTGCCGAGATCAAAGCAATCACCGAGGGAACTTCCCTTGCTCAAAAACGATAATAGAGTAGAGCTGTAATCAATATGAACTGGATTCTGTTTCTGGTGCTCGCCGCTGATGACAATGCCACCAAAGCGCAAGAGATTCTGCGCGGCAATTGCATTCAGTGCCATTCCCCAAAGATGGCCATGTCGGGTCTCGATCTCGATACCCGTGAAGCTGCCCTCAAAGGCGGAACCCGCGGCCCGGCGCTCATTGCCGGCAAGGCGAACGAAAGCAAACTGATCGAAGCCGTTGAGCGCAAAGGCAAGCTGCTCATGCCTCCCAACAAGCCGCTCAATGCTTCTGAAATCGAAGTCCTTCGAAGCTGGATCGATGAAGGTGCCAACTGGGATACAACCGTTGCAGCCAAAGCACCACAACCCACATGGTGGGCTTTCCAAAAAGTATCTCGCCCTGAACCTCCCAAGGTGGACAATGCGCGTAACGAAGTAGACGCTTTCGTCCTAGACAGACTGGCCAAAGAAAAACTTCCGGCCGCACACCGCGCTTCAGCCGCAACACTCGCCCGCCGCGCCTATATGGACCTTTTGGGCCTTCCCGCCACTGCCGAGCAGATCAAGGCCTTCGTCGACGACAAGTCTCCCTCGGCATGGTCGAACTTGATAGACAAGCTCCTCGCTTCTCCTCACTATGGCGAAAAGTGGGGCCGCCACTGGCTCGATCT
>CAZZGS010000221.1:0-7241 GCA_964653845.1 uncultured Bryobacter sp. | reverse complement strand
GGGAGATGTTACGGGCATAGGATTCGGGAGAGCCGTAGTCGGCGTTGACTTTGTATTCGGTATGGAGCTGGATATCGACCGTCCCCTGGCTCAATTGGCGCATCTGGGCTGTCGCAGCGGCAAAGGTACGCGATTTGGTCATCTTATCGAAGAGAGCATCGGGCAGAGGAGCGCCTGTTTCGCTGTGAACCGCAAAGGTCTTGAGCACTGATTTCTCCCAGGTGAAGTTCTCCATGATTTGAGAGGGGAGTTCGACGAAGTCCCAAGCAACCGAGGTGCCATTGAGGCGGCGGAGTGGGCCTTCAGAAAGTGCGAGGTGCAGCAGATGGCCGAATTCATGAAAGACGGTGGATACTTCGTTATGAGTGAGGAGTGAAACGCCAGCTGCATTGGGCGGTGTGATGTTGGAGACGATGTAGCCGATGTGTGGCGTACGCTTTTCGCCTTCAAGCACTCCGACGTAAGCGGAGTTTTGCCATGCACCTGAGCGCTTGGATTCGCGGGGGAAGAAGTCAGCATAGAAAGTAGCGAGTTGCTCGCCTTTCTGATCGGTGATGCGGAAGGCGCGGACTTGCGGGTTCCACAGCGGGAGGTCTTTGAGTTCGGTGACCTCGATACCGTAAAGCTGGTTCACCAGGCCAAAGAGGCCTTTGAGCACGCGGTTGAGTTCGAAGTAGGGCCGTAGTTCGTCCTGGTCAAATTCAAATTCCTTCTGACGGAGTTTCTGCGTGTAGTAGGCGGTATCCCAGGTACGGAGGGCAGGTGCGACTGGGCCTTCGATGGAGCGACGGAATGCTAGAAGGGCGGTAGCCTCTTTGTCAAAGGCAAGGCGGGTTCGCGATTCCAGCTTGGAGAGGAAGTCCCTCACGTTCTGTCCGGATTTCGCCATGCGAGGTTCAGTTTGGTAATCGGCAAAATTTTTGTAGCCAAGCAGTGCGGCGAGTTCACGGCGAAGCTCAACTGTCTCGGCGACGATAGGGCGATTGTCGTAAGGGGCAACGGCGGCAATGGTGCTTTGCGCTCGAGCAATCTTCTCGCGAAGCCTTGCGTTCTCGGCATACTGCATCAATGGCGTGGAGCTTGGCGCCTGAAGAGTGAAACGGTAACCTGTAAGTCCTTTGGCCTTAGCGCTTCGAGCGGCGGCCTCGCGTGCAGAGGCAGGGAGCCCTGAAAGTTCGGCTTCGTTTGTGATGATGAGCTCAAAGGAGTTGGCACTGTCGAGAGCGTTCTGGGCGAATTGGCTTGAGAGCTTGGCGAGTTGCTGGCGCAGGGCAAGAACTTTGGCGCGCTGTACGGCTGGGAGAGTAACGCCGGAACGGCGGTAATCATCGAGGGTGAGTTCAAGCAGCCGCTTTTGAAGACCCGTGAGAGACTTGGCTTCGTTTGTTTCGGAGTAAGCCTTCACTTTTTCATAGATGGCTGTGTCTAAAGCAAGCGAAGATGTAAAACGAGTAATCAGTGGCTGAGTGGCATTAAATTCTTTGCGCAGAGATGGGCTGTTGTTGACACTCTGGAGATGCGTGACGAGGCCCCAGGCGCGCTGGAGGTCTTCGCCAATTTGATCACGAGCGTCGATCGTGTTGGCCCAGGTGCGGGGGCCAGTGGAAGCAGCCAGTGCGGCTCGGCGGGCTTCGGCCTCTTTGAGATGTTGCTCAATGGCGGGCTTGATATGCTCCGATTGAATCTGATCCCAAGGAATTGGAATCGTAAATTTTAAGAGCGGATTCGCGCTGAGAGTGAGTACAGTGCAAAACAAAACGAAAAAGCGGAGCATCTCTCAATTAGACACTGAAGGGGAAGCACTGAAGGCGCTGCCAGGTAAACCTAAGCGAGCGCATTCCTCGTAGGCGCGGTAGAGTTTCTCAAAAACATCGTCCCAGGTAAGGACGAATTTCGATTGCAGAGCGCCCTCGCGGAGCCGTTTGCGACAGTCTGGATTTCGAGCCACCGAAACAGCACTTGCGATGAACTTTGCGTCGGAAGCTGCGACGATGCCGGAAACTTCATTCTCGACCAGGAATTTCGGCCCACCACCTGAGGTCACGATACAAGGGGTGCCGCAAGCGAGTGATTCGAGGATAACGTTGCCGAAGGTGTCGGTCCAACTCGGGAAGAGAAAGACATCCATGTTGGCGTAGGCTTCAGCGAGTTGCGGGCCGCGCAGAATTCCGGGAAGCTCTACAGATTTTATGTTCTGCTGAAGCCAGTCGCGTTCATTGCCGTCACCAACGATCAGGAATTTGTAGTTGCTCACTCCCTCGGCAATCAGCATCTCTTCGATCCTGGCCAAAATGCGAACATTCTTCTCTGGGCGCAGCCGACCGCAAAACCCGAAGACGAGAGTGTCGTCACGCCGAGCGCGACGCATAGGATTGAAAAGCTCTCGATCAATTCCCCGATGCATCAACTGGCAAGGAATCTTTGTCTGCTTTTTGAGCAGGGCTTGCAGTTCTGGATTGGGGGCCAGCAGAAGTCTGGCAAACGAGTAATAGAAGCTAAGGATCTCGAGTGAGGCGAGCTCAGCCGCGCGCTCAATCTTCGCCCTGATTGAATCTGTAGTGCACCAGGAGATAATGCTGCCAAGCCGGGTGCCTGCGTACTCGTGGAGGTTGGTATGCCAACTGGCAAGAATCGGAATCCCCAGACGCTCTGCACAAGCGGCGCCAAGGATGCCAACATCACTAGGGCCGGTAATGTGTATTACGTCAGGCTGGAAGTCCCGCAGGGCTTGGGTGATTCGGCTCCAGTGGCGGGCAAAGAACAGATCAAAGCTCATGTCGTTTTCGATAGGGATGCCTATAGGAGAACGCTTGAGGTTGAACTCGATGTGGTTTCCGGTGCGAATCGTTTCTGTCTTGTCGCCTGCATGAATGCTGAGGAATGGAAGGTTACGGCGGCGTGCGAACCCATCGAGATTCCGGCTGGTGTGGGCCACGCCGTTGATTTCGTGAAAGGAATCGGTAAAAAACGCTACACGCATAGGCTTCATTCCAATCTGATTTTAAAATTCTCTATGAAGTAAGGGCCAACTTGAGAACTGCACGGACGTGACGCGACTCAAACAGGCGCATTGCCGAAATAAATTGACCGACAATATCGGGACCATTGCCTGTCCAAACGTCGGAGACCCTGCGGATAGTTTCGTCTTCGCAATGATAAAAAACACGATCCGACCAGCGGCGGCGGTCGGATGAAAAGTTATTGTATGTGCGAAGGACATCTGACATCACTTGAAGGATACGCAATCGAATGGGTTCGTCGTACTGCTCCATATAGACGGTATGAGTTGGCGCCCCGTTTCGGATTTCGGCTACAAAGTCATTGAAGCTGTTGGCACTGGTCAGGTTGACGAGAGCGTTTGGTTCACAGCCGTGACGGTCGCCTCCAGAGATGAGAGGTAGTCCCCAGATTTCGGCGAGCTGGACGACGTCGTTGTTCTCTTTCGGACAACGAAGGCCATTGAGCTCAAGGGCATGGATATGGCGTCCATGGCGGGCAAGAAAGGAGTGGAGAATCTGCAGGTGTTGGTTTTGACCAACTTTGGCTTCGTCCCAAAGCGGATGGTTCACGATAATCAGGGTATGAGGGTCGCGTTGGAGTTCATCCAGCATGTCCTCAATACGGTCTGACGAAGGATTTGCGGTAACTTCCTTCATGGATTCTTCGAGCATGCGGGCGCGTCCAGGCTGCATGTTGTGGACACCGAGATGAAGGAAGGAAGGGCCTAGCGGGACGGTCCACTCAGAGGATATGGGCGCACCGGAGCATTCTTCGAAGATCTCGAGAGCGAAACCGGCATCGACGTTGTCGTGGTCGCTAAGGCTGACCAGGGCGGCGCGACCGAGCTTTTGTTCGATCTGGTTGCGCTCGAGGTCGAAGGCGGCTTTGGGTTCAAGAGGTGGGGTCCACCAGACACGGGAATAATCGAAGGCTTTGCCATGGTAGTCGAGATAAGCGGTCTCCAGGTGACGAATGCGCCCGGTCATGTAAGGAACCTTGTTGACGTAGCGCGGAATGAAACTCATCGTCTCCCGAGAGCGGCTGGTGTGCGAGTGAAGCGACACAGCAGTGCCGAGATGCCCGGGCATGGGCTGGTGAGATGCGTGATACAGGAAGGAACGGGTCATGCAGTCTCCTTGTTGGCCCTGAGGGTGCGGTCGCCAAAAAGATATGAGGTGTTAAAGGAGGGAGAAGGCCCGAAGGCCGCCAGCGGGGGACAAGCCAAGGCGAAGGGCAGGAAGAAGAGATTCCGGCGACTAAGAGTCTGAGTCACAAACCGAGTTTGACTTCAGTTGTTTACAGATGCATTTGTAGTGGATGAAAAAGCTGTGAATCTAAAACAAAATGGCGAAGAAATGTTTTATTCTTCGTCGTCAGAATTATCGTCTTGAGGCGTGAAGAAGACAGGATCTTTGCCCTCAGCTTCAAGGCGCATATCAAGAGCGATACCGACAGAGGTAGCTTCGTCGCTATTGAGGCCGCCCGCTTCTTTTTCGATGCGGCTATAAAGGCTACGAACGCGGCTGGCCGAGATATCGGACGGTACTGCCATCGAGTATGCAAAAATCGCATCCTTGCGAACTTCGTCATCCATCATGAGATCGCGCAGCTTGCCAATAGCGGTGACGTCACCACAGACACCAGCGCCACGAATAGCCTGGCGACGGACGGCAAGATCGGGATCATCAAGGAATGCACCGAAACGAGTGTTGTAAGAAGCTTCTCTCGAACGCCACATGGCATGAACGCCATCGGCCCTGGATTCAGGATTGGCGAGGAACTCTTCGACGTAGGATCGCAGGCTGGCAGGGGCAATGCTGTCGGGTAGCAACGTGATCAGACTGGCAGCTCGAATGGGTGCCGGATTTGCAGCATCGTTGAGAATCGCTTCAGCAACGACACGAACTTCTTCGATCTGATTCAGGCGTGCCAAGGCGCGAAAGGCAGCGGCACGCACGGGAATAGATCCTTGTGCCGTGGCAAGAGCGATGAGCGGTTGGACAGCCGAAACGGGAAGTTCTAAATCTTCAAGCACGTCGAGAGCAGCAAGACGAACCGACTCGTCTTCGTGCAAAGTGGCGAAGTCGACAATCTCGTCGTCTTCGAGAACTTCAAATTCTGGACCTTGCGTATCGGGATAGGATTCGAGATGGTCGATTTCGGGATCTTCGAAGCCTTCCTGACGATTGCGGAGTTGTTCGAGCGCGAAATCGATTTCGCGATTTTTGCCTAATTCGAGGGCCAGTTTTTCGAGGGGGGCTTTTCCGGCAGGGTCGCCGTAAAGTCCAAGCAGCATCGCGCCGTCTTCCATGTCAAAATCGAGGCGCGCAAGGATAATTTCAAGGATTCGCGGATCGCGCAGACCAAGGCCGGCTAGAAGAAACGCTACTTCTCCGGCAGCCTCTTCTTCCATTTCACGGTAGAGGCCTACGAGAGCTTCGACAGCTTTTGTGCCGGCATTCTTTGTGATCTCAAGCATACTCTCAGGAATCTCAGTGAAGCCCTCGCGCAACAAAGAAATTACATAATCGAGTGACTTCTTGTGGGGCATTGCCGCAAGCAGGTTCAGGATATCGGTATCAATCTGGAGACGTGAGTTCTCAGGGGGATTGAGACCGTAGGCGACCAGTGCGGGAGCCGCTTCTTCTGGCCGGGAAGTCAGCGCAACAATCAGGCGACGATCCAGGCCCAGACGACCGAGGCCGGCTTCTTCAAGCAATTCCTTGACAGGAACCTTGGCATACTGCGAAGGCTGGAGAATCATTTAGTAAGTAGCTCTGCCGCCGCTGGCGTCGTAGGTTTGAGCGGTAACAAAAGACGAATCGGGGCTGGCAAGGAAGTGCACAACAGCGGCGATTTCTTCCGGTTCACCCGTGCGGCGCATGGGGATGCGCTGGGTCATGTAATCGACCTGCTGGGGAGTAAGCTGTTCGAGGATTTTGGTGCGGACTACGGCGGGCGAGACGCAATTGGCAGTGATGCCATCGAGAGCGACTTCTTTGCCCAAAGACTTGGTGAAACCGATGAGGCCAGCTTTGGTGGCAGAATAAGCACTCATATTTGGGTTGCCTTCTTTGCCGGCAATTGAGGCGATGTTCACGATGCGGCCGTACTTACGCTTGCGCATGTGTGGCACTGCTGCCCTGCAAAGATAGAAGGGACCGTTAAGGTTGACGGCGACACAGAGAGCCCAGTCGTCGTTGGATTGCTCCTCGACAGGAGCGGCTTTGCCGGCAACACCGGCGTTGTTGACTACGATATCGATGCGGCCCGTGCGGGCAATCACATCGGCAACGAGTTTTTCGCAGCTCTCGCTCGATGTGACATCGAGCGAGAGTGCGAAAGATGAATTAGGGAGCGAGGCGGCAATCGCTTCACCGGCCGATAAGTTGAGATCGGCAATTACTACAGTTGCGCCGGAGTTAGCGAAGCGACGGGCGATGGTTTCACCAATGCCTCCTGCAGCGCCAGTAACAATTGCCGTTTGACCAGTTAGATCGAAATAAGCCATCGCAGTATAATCCTAGACTTCCTTGATGATGTTGACAGTGATTTCAGCGTCCACATCTTTGTAGAGGTGAAGCTTGACCTTGTGCTCGCCGAGAGTCTTGAGAGGCTCGTCGAGAACGATCTTCTTCTTGTCAATGTTGAAGCTCTTACGGGTGAGGCCGCCTTCGATATCGAGCGAAGTAACGGAGCCGAAGAGGTGATCTTCTTCACCGGCCTTGCGCGCAAATTCAAGGACAACTCCGTTGAGGAGCTGAGCGAGACCTTCGGCATCAGCCTTGACAGTGGCTTCCTTGCGGAGCCAGCTCTGGCGTTCTTGCTCAACGATCTTCTTGTTAGATGCAGTGGCATGAACGGCCATACGGCGGGGGAGAAGGAAGTTACGGGCATAGCCGTCCTTTACCTTGACAACCTCACCGCGCGAACCGAGCTTGTCGATATCTTCGCGGAGGATGATTTCCATTTACTTTTCTCCTTCCCGCGTCGCAAAGGGCAGCAACGCGATATTACGAGCGCGCTTGATGGCAACGGCCAGACGGCGCTGAAACTGGGTGCTGGTGCCGGTAAGGCGCCTTGGCACAATCTTGCCGCGTTCGGACACATACTGCCGGAGCAGGTTGACGTCCTTGTAGTCGATGTAATCGATCTTTTCGACCGAGAAACGACATACTTTCTTACGACGGAAATACTGCTTCTTGTTGACGATGTTCGCCTTGTCGCCACCGGTGGGGCGC
>CAZZGS010000220.1:6744-7288 GCA_964653845.1 uncultured Bryobacter sp. | reverse complement strand
CCATGATGTTGATCACGGCGGTTTGGTGAATGACACTAAAGAGGTTGGTTTCGCTGCGGAAGTTTTGATCGAACAACAGAATGACGAATAGAACGATTAGAGTTGCAAAGGGCAACAGGCGCTGGATCATGATTGAGTTTCTTCTTCAAAGGCGGCAAGCGCCATGATTTCTTCTTGCGTGGTGCGACCGGGGAGTTCGCCCGAAAGTTTGCCTTGACGCATAACGAGGATCCGGTCGGCGACCTGGATCAGTTCGGTGAGTTCGCTTGAAACCATGAGGATGGCTGCACCGTCGAGGGCGCGGCCGTCCATGACTTCAAAGACTTCGGTCTTGGCACCGACGTCGATGCCGCGTGTGGGTTCATCAAAGAGGAAGATGCGGGCACCTTGGGCGACCCATTTGGCAATTACGATCTTCTGTTGATTGCCGCCGCTAAGACGGACGCTCTTCTGCGCGGGACCGTCGGTTTTGATGCGCAGGCGGTCGATGAATTTCTTTTCGGTGGCAGTGAGTTTTGCGCTTTCGAGGATGCCGAAGCGGGAG